>NZ_JBRREA010000015.1:0-96184 GCF_056759975.1 Stenotrophomonas sp. STEN031 | reverse complement strand
CATTGGGGTTTCCCGGGATTTAAGGGGGTTGCTGGTGGGCGGGGCCTACGCGGCGAAGCCGATATCAATGAACTGCAGGCAAGCCGGTGACCTGATGGGGCACCGGCTTCGCGGCTCACGCCGCTCCCACAAAAAAAAGCAGGGCTAGAAGCCTTTGCGCTTGCGCAGGCGCCTGGCAATGGCGGCACGCACATACAACCCATAGGCCACGCCAAACAGAAAGCCGGCCACATGCGCCGACCAGGCCACCATGCCGAAGCTGGGACCGATATAGGCGAACACCACCTGCAGGGCCGCCCACACGCCGATCAGCAGGAAGGCGGGGGCGCGCACGAATTCCAGGAACAGGCCCAGCGGCAGCACCACGCCCAGCTTGGCGCGCGGGAACAGCGTCAGGTACGTGCCCATCAAGGCCGAGACCGCGCCACTGGCGCCGATGATGGTGCGCTCGGGCGAGCCGATCACATACAGCGCGGCCAGGTTGGCGATTGCGCCACCGAACAGGAACAGCAGCAGCAAGCGCCACGGCCCCAGTACCCGCTCCGCTGGCAGGCCGAAGATCAGCAGGAACACCAGGTTGCCCAGCAGGTGTGACCAGTCCGCGTGCAGGAACAAGGCGGTGAACAGCCTTAATACGCTGCCATCGCTCAGTGCCGCCCACCAGTCACGACTGCTGCCCAGGCCGGTGGCCAAGGCGCCCCAGTCCAGCCATAGCGTGCGCCGCGCCTCATCTGGCCGTGAGATCGACCAAAGGAAGGCGGCCAGCAGGGTCAGGCAAAGCAGGGGCACTGCCCAGCGCAGGCCTGACTTATTTCTGGAAGGAATGGAGACGAACATGAGTCCGGAAGCCTAACCCGGTCCCGCCCGGGACGGGCTGGGAATATGTCTTTCGTCGTTATTGTTTAGTTAACCAGCGTGGGTGATACTGCATACGGCGTCGTATGTCGGGAGGGGACTCCGGCGCACTGTCAAGCGGCCTGGCTGCTTGGGAGTGCAGGCGCAAAAACGACCATTACCGTTTACGGAGAGAGCTTCCACTATGACCGCTTCTGCTATTGCCCGCGTAACTGCCCTTGCTGTCGGTATCGCCGGCGCGCTGGCCTTCGGCCACGCCAATGCTGCTGCCTTCCAGCTGAAGGAAAACAGTGCCAAGGGTCTCGGCCGTGCTTTTGCTGGTTCCACCAGCGCATGGGACGACGCTTCGGTTGTCGCCACCAACCCGGCGTCGATGCGCCTGCTCGACGGTCGCCAGTTCCAGGCCGACCTGAGCGCCATCAGCTTCTCCGCGGATTTCACCAAGGCTTCTGGCCGTAACTCCGGCCCCGGCGGCGTCCCGGGTACCGGCACCGAGATCACCGGTGGCAACGGCGGCGACGCCGGCATGATCGCGCCGGTCCCGGCTGCGTATTTCCACCTGCCGTTCGGTGAGAACGACAACATGCATTTCGGCCTGTCGCTGACCGCACCGTTCGGCTTCAAGACCGATTACGACAAGAACTGGGTGGGTCGCTACAGCGGCGTGACCACCGACCTGAAGGCCATCGACCTGGGCGCAGCGTTCTCTTACGACGTCAACCCGTATGTGTCGTTCGGCGCGTCGGTGTTCGTTGAGCACCTGACCATCGAACTGTCCAACGCCCTGGACATGGGCGCTGTGGTCAACGGTGCCGCCCAGCAGCGTGCTGCCGGAGCTGCCGCTGCCGCTGGCCGCACCCCGGCGCAGATTGCCGCCGCTGCTGCTGCGGCTGGCCAGGCCGCTGCTGCGGGTGGCTTCTTCCCGGGCAGCGCCGATGGCTTCGTCACCATCGAAGGCGACAACAATGCCGTCGGTTACGTGCTCGGCACCACCTTGAGCCCGACCGAGAACACCAACATCGCCTTCAGCTACCGCTCCAAGGTCGAGCACAAGATCACCGGTGGCAAGGCCAACTTCACCGTTCCGCAGAATGTCTCGGTTGCCCTCGGCCAGCCGGGTAGCGGCCTGTTCGTGGACACCTCGGGCAAGGCCACGGTGACCCTGCCGGCCTCGTTCTCGATGAGCGTTACCCACCGCATCAACGACCGCTGGACGGTGATGGGTGACGTCTCGCGCACCGCGTGGAAGACCGCCTTCGACGAAGTCACCGTCGACTTCGCCTCGAACCAGCCGGACAACACCCTGGGCTTCCATTACAACGACACCACCTTCGGCTCGATCGGTACCGAGTACAAGCTGTCCGACACCATCACCCTGCGTGGCGGTGTGGCCTATGACGAGTCGCCGACCAGCATCGAGCACCGCGACGTGCGCGTGCCGGACGTGACCCGCAAGTGGCTGTCGGTTGGCCTCGGCTGGACCCCGTCGGAGAAGACCGAGTTCAACTTCGGTTACACCCACCTGTTCACCGATGAGCCGAGCATCAATGTCACCTCGGCCACTGGCAACGTGGTCAAGGGCAAGTACGACGTGGGCGGCGACATCCTGGCTGCCTCGATCAACTACAAGTTCTAAGCGAACCTGTAATTGATGCCTGCAAAAAGCCCCGCGCAAGCGGGGCTTTTTGTTTGTGTGTTGCACGGCAAGGCCGCCATGCATTTGGAAGAGCGGCGTCAGCCGCGAAGCTGGCATCAATGGAATCACCGATGCCGCTGCAATCAGTTGGATCATCTGCTTCGCGGCTTATGCCGCTCCTACAAGGCTGTCGCACTACCGGGAAAGCCTCTGCCGAGCATGGCTCGGCACTACAGCCCCCTCCCTTTCGCGCAGCGAAGGGGAGGGTTGGGGAGGGGTCGCTTTTTGCTGGTAACGCCCCTGCCGAGTATGGCTCGGCACTACCTCAGAGCGGGCCAGGCCGAGAGCACCGCTGGGTCCTGCCCTACCCGCTTGCAGGCGCGGGTCGAAATGCCATCGTTCAAGGCAATCCGGAACAACGGCGCCACGCTGCGCAGCACCCGCGCCGCCACCACCGATTGCAATTGCTGACCACGACTACGGCCAAGCAATTGCATCGCCCAGTCCGGCAACAAGGCCGCACCCGCCGCCAGAAACACATCGCGCGACACGCCCGGCAACGGCACCGGCAAACGCACATCGCTGAGCACCTCCAGCACCTCGCGCGAACGCGCGTCCATGCTCAGCTGCGCTTGCTGCGCCTGGAAGTACTCGCGCACCTGCGCCTCGCTGGCCGGCACATCACGCGCACCCAAGGCCTCGGCGACACGCCGGTACTCGTCGTAGTAGCGATCCGCAATGGCGGCCGGTACCTCGCGACAATAGCGCCTGCACCCCTCGAGAAACCCGAAGGCTTCGGTGACATGCACCCAGGTCAGCAGCTGCGGATCGTCCGCGGCGTAGGCACGCCCATCCGGTAGCGTGCCAACCACCTGCGCGTGAATGCGTCGAACTTTGGCGATCAGTTTTTCGGCCTCGGCCGCTGGCGCGTAACTGGTGCCGGCAACAAAACTGGTGGTGCGGCGCAGCCGCCCGACCAGATCCTCGCGGAAATTGGAATGGTCATAGACGCCGGCCAATGCACGCGGATGCAGCAACTGCAACATCAGTGCGCACAGCCCGCCAGCCAACATACCGGGGAATTCGGAATGAATGCGCCAGGTGACACTGCCCGGCCCGAACCAGCCCGGGTCCCCCAACGGCGTGTCGTACTCCACGCCATTCTGGTTACGTGGAAAGGCGTCCAGCACCCAGCGACGGATGTGGGCGGTGGCGGCGGCGGAAACCGGACTGAACAGGGATGACATGCTGCCTATCGTACCGGTCCGGCTGCGCAGCTGGCTCGCTGGAGCGGCCCGTCCGTCCCCCGTACAGCCGCCGTCAAGCCGCGCGGGCACGCCGGGTCGAAACATGTGCAGACGCAGCAAGGTTTGATGCAAAACCCGAAACATCCCGCGCGCTGGATGATGATGCAGCGCAAAAAATCCGCGCCACTGCAAGCGAGCGGCCGGCAAGCGCAGGCGAATCTTCGCACCGCCCCCATTGCCAAGTGCGACGAAAGTGCTAGAACTGAGCCTGCCTGACCGCACCAACCTGCATCCGTCGCTCGTTCCAGCAAGTATCTGCAAGGAGCTCAACATGATCGCACTGTTCAAAGGTTTGGGATTGCTGCTGCAAGACAACGAGCTGTACAACAGCCCGTTCGAGAAACAGGTCGATCATTGGAAAAACCTGAGCGATCAGCAGATACGCGAGGAAGTGTCGGTGCTGGCCAAGGCCAAGTGCCAATGGCTGATGGCCTCGATCGTGCTGTGGCAGGCATCGTCACTGCTGATCCTTGGCTTGATCACCAATTACCTGTGGCGCGATGACTTCCATATCACCTTCACCCGCGTGGTGATCGTGCTCGGCTCATGGGTATCGATCCTGTTCGTGATCTGGTTCATGGCCAACATGTTCGACCACACCGCCGGTTTCGAGCGCTGGATGAAGGCCTTCAACAGCCGCGCCCGGATCAGCTCCGATGCCGACAGCGTGGATGAAGTGGCCGAGGCGCTGGAGATGGCCAAGCACTATCCGGAGGTACTGGACTACAAGCAGGCCGTCACCAACACCCGCGAGCTGCGCCATGAAGACGTGCGCATCATGCGTGAACTGGGACGCATGCGGCAGCACTCGGAACTGGTCGGCAAGCTCAACCACATCGGTGACGATGGCTTGCGGCTACAGCCTGCGTTCTGAGCCCGCTCGCTTTGTTGCTACATATCGCCGCGCTTTGTCGCGGCGATTTTTTTGCACACTGCAAAACTGCCCATCTCCCCTGCCCCGCTCCGCGCCCAGCCCTTGCGCCAGCGCAGCGGAGAGGTGCTACACCTGCAATTGCAGCACCGTACGCAACCCCGCGATTGAACTACTTCTGCAAAGTCACCTGCTGCGAGTATCCCGCCGGCAGACCATGCATCTGGCGGGTGGAGCCGACCACGACGACAAAGTCGCCCAAAGCTTCGCGCCGACAAAGCTGTGCATCGGCTGCGCCACTGCAATGCTCGCGGTACAGCAGATAATTGCAGCGGCCACTATCACTCTGCAGGCACTGGAAACGGCTGACGCCGTTTTTCACGGTGGTGCGGCTGAGCAGGCTCTGTTCACCACTGATGCGGGTTACCGAGGTCTGCCCGGGTGTCTCATGGATGCCCAGCATCGACAGCAGGCTGCCGATCAAAACGGTCAGGTAATGCATGGCAATACTCCGGCAAACAGGGCGGCATCACATGCCGCGGAACAGGCTCATGAAGGGTTGGCTGACCACCAGCGTTTCACTGCGCTGTTTCAGCCGTAATACGCCGCGGCCGCTGTCGTCGCGGCTCACCGCCGCCACCGCCTTCATGTTGACGATGGTGGCGCGATGGATCTGGCGAAAGCTGTTGGCATCCAGGGCGGCCGTCAGTTCGCGCAGCGAGCTGCGCAGCAGCAGTTCTTCCTCGGCGGTGACCACCACGGTGTATTTGCTGTCGGCGCGGAAATACAGCACTTCGTCCAGCATCACCAGGCGTGTTTCGCGGCCGTTGCTGGCGGTGATCCAGGCCAGCGGTGGTGTGGCCAATGGCGCAGCAGGCTGCCTTGCCAGCTGTTGCAGCAGACGCTCCAGCACCCCCGGCTCAGCATTACCGCTCTGACGGCGCGCCAGCACGCGTTGACGCGTTGCCAACAGCCGCTCGTCGCTGACCGGCTTCAGCAGGTAGTCCACCGCTCCCTGTTCGAAGGCACTGATTGCGTACTGGTCGTAGGCGGTGACAAATACCACTTCGGTCTGCGGGCTCAGCTGCTGCAGCGCGCGGGCCACGTCCAGGCCGGTGATGCCTGGCATGCGGATGTCGAGGAAGGCCAGGTCCGGTTTATGCGTCTCCAGCGCTTCCAGCGCGGCGGCGCCGTCCTCGCATTCGGCGACGATGATCAGTTCCGGCCACAGGCGCTGCAACTGGGCCAATAGCGCCTGGCGCAGCAGCGGCTCGTCTTCGGCAATGAGGGCTTCAAGACGCACGGGGCAGCTCCGGTATGTTCACCGCCGACTGCGTCGAGGTGTTGTTGACCGGCGCGACGGCCGGTGCAGCAGCGACTACCGGCGGCGGCGATGCAATGCGCTTGGGCAGGCTGATGGTGGCAGCCATGCCACTGGGGAAATTGGAAACCAGCGCCAGCGTTGCCTGTTCGCCACAGCTCAGCCGCAGGCGCTCGCGCAGGTTCTTCAAACCGATGCCGGTGCCACTGTTGTCGCTGCTGATGCCTTGGCCATCGTCGGCCACGGTGATCGTCAACTGACCATCCAGTTCACGCGCCAGTATCCATACCGTGCCGCCACCACTCTTGGGTTCCAGGCCATGCTTGATCGCATTCTCGACCAGGGTCTGCAGCGACATCGAGGGCAGGCTGACACCGTGCAGCGCTTCGGGCACATCGATCTGCAGGTTGAGCCGCGAGCCCATGCGGATACGCAGGATCTCCAGATAGGCCTGCACCCGCTCCAGTTCCTGCCCGAGCGTGGACACGGACTGATCGATGCCCGGCAGCGAACTGCGCAGGTACTGGATCAGGTGCCCGAGCATCTGCTCGGCACGGGCCGGATCGCTGCGGGTCAACACCTGTGCGTTGGCCAGAGTGTTGTAGAGAAAATGCGGCTCAACCTGGGCATGCAGCAGGTTCAGCCGGGCGACGCTGAGTTCCTTCTCGGCCTCGGTACGTGCGGCGTGCTCGCGCTCTTCGCGGCGCTGCTGGGCAACCTTGCCGCTGAGTGCATGGGTGATGGCCTCGGCGTTTTCGTAGTTGCTGCCTTCATCCAGCAGCAGCAGGTCCACCCACGCTCCGGCATCCGGCTCAAAGAACAGGGTCACGCTGCTGGTATCGGCACCGGGAATGACCCGGGCGGTGATCTGGTTGTGGCGGATTGCCAGCCGCGCCATCGGGTTCCAGCGTGACGGCGGGCGCTCGCCGTAGGGATCGGCACGGCGCTGGGTGGCACGCAACTGCAGGGTGCCCACCGAGCGCTCCAACTGTTCGATGCGTGGCATCTGCCCAATCACCTGTTCCAACAGGGCGAAGGCCGTGGGCGCGTCCAGCGGCAGCTCGACCTGACGGCGATGGCGGTTGGCCAGGGTCTGCGAATCGAGCCGGTCGGCGATCAGGGTGACGCGGCGGATGTGGCCAACCACCGCAGTCAGCGCGAACACCATCAAGGCCATGGCGGCCAGGCCGAAGATCCAGCCCGGGGATTGGTCCATGCCGCTGAACAGGCCGCTCCACAGGAACGCAGCGACGAGGATCGTCAGCGCCCAGGCGGCGAGGATGCGGAAACCGAGAAAGAGGCTGGCGAACATGGTCAGTCACCGTAGGGATTGGAGGTGAGCATAGGCGCCGCCCCGCCGGCTGCAAGCGGCCTGCGACGAAACCCGGAAAAGGGCGATCAAACCCGGATTGGGCGGGATGGAAAACGAGGGCCACTGTAGTGCCGAGCCACGCTCGGCAAGGGGGCTTCCTGGTAAAGCCTCTTGCCGAGCATGGCTCGGCACTACATGGATCTATCGGTAGAGCCCCTGCCGAGCATGGCTCGGCACTACCTGGACCGCCATTCGCCGGGCAGCGCCCAGCGCGCCACGCCATCGCCGCACAGGCCGATCAACGCATCACCCTGCGGTGCCCAATGCAGCTGGCGCAGGTCCCAGCAGGCAGAGTCGCTGGGATTCAACGCCAGCGACTGCCCCGACTCGAGATTCCACACCGCCAACACCGGGGTGCCGCCATCGTTGCCGCCAAGGGCCAGCAGGCGACCGTCGGCGGAGGCGGTTGCCGCATTCAATGCGTTCAGCCCAGGCAACGCCAACGAATAGCGCGGCTTGCCGCTGGCCAGATCAAGCACATGCATGCCCGGATCGCGCCGGTTTCCTTCCATCAGCACGAAGCCGACCGCAACCCATCCACCTTTGGCCGAGCCCAGCGGCGCTGGCACCCACTGCGCCATGCCGGCGTCATCGTTGCCGTCCACCTTGCCGAAGCGGCGCGGCAAGGCCAGCACGCGCTTGACCCGTCCGGTGGTGCCATCCAGTTCGGTCAAGCCTGCCGGGTCCTCGATCCAGAAACCTTGCCCCGGTCCGTCCCAGCGCACCGGCTTAACCAGCGCGTTGCCCGGATAGCCGCCAACCACGCCTTGCCGGGGCGCATCGAAGCGCGGCGCATAGGTCCACGGCTCGCCATCGGCCGATGCCATCGCCTGCGGCTGCAGTACACGCAGCACATCGCGGATCGCGCCACCGCCGTCCAGGGCATGGTCGTACGGCACCGGCCTGCCCTGCGTGTCATGCGTCCATTTCCAGCCGCCGCTGATCGGTTGACGTACACCGGCCGCCCAACGCAGCGGATGCGCCAACGCACGCTGTTGGTCCAGGCTGTACTCCACGATCTGCTGCTGTATCGCCAGCCAGCCGGTGCGCCCCTGCGGGTCCACGCTCAGGCCGGCACGACCCGCATCGGCGCTGGCCTGCCACAGGCGCCGTGGCTTGTCGCCCATCCCTGGCGCCCAACGCCACAAGGCCTCGGGATAACTGCTGAGCAACAGTACGCTGCCATCGGCCAATGGCCGCATGTCGTAGTAGTCACCACTGCCGAAGGGCAGCAGGCGTTGCGCTGCGGTCGCGTCCTTGTTGCCGCCCGGCGCCGTCAAGGTCGGTTCGACGATGCGAGCGTCTGCCTGCGCCGGCAGCTGCCAATCACTGGCGCCCACGCCGATCTGCAGGGCTGCACCGGGCAGCGCGCGCACGGCGGCGTACACCGGCGTGAATACCGCCTCCGGCACGCGACGGCGGCTCAGACGTGGCGAGGGTCCACCGCCCATCACGTTGAACTCGCGCAACTGGTCGACGATGCCGCCGTTCGGATTTGGCCAGTCGTCGGTTCGGCTCAAGCTGATCGCCGTGGCCGGTTTGCCCAGCGCTTCGTCGACCTGCATCACCCGCACTTCGATCGTGCTTTTGGCGCGGCCGAGCACACCGTGCTTCTGCTCGGCACTGGCCTGCCAGCTGGCGAAGCTGCCCTGCAGTTCGGCCAGCTTGTCGCTCATCGCATCGACCGTGGCATCGCGCTGCAGGCGCTGCTCGCGCAGCGGCAGCTCTTCGGCCAGCAGGGCGCCCTGCTCCACCGCCGCCTGCAACGCAGGCATGCGGTAGCGTCGAATGAACTCGGCCTTCAGTTCCGGGCGTCGCGCGATCAGCACATTGCCCCAGCCGTGATCCATGTAGGCCACACGGGTGCGCTGTACTGGCGCGTTGAATTTACCCAGCGGTGCCAGGCTGGCCTGCACCACCGGCAGCACCTGCTCGAACGGTAAAGCGACCAGCAACTCAACCTGCGGCAGCGAGCGTTGGTTCTTTGCCAGCAGGGGCGCCTGCAAGGCCGAGGGCAGGCCTTTCTCTGCCTCCTGCTGGGACGTTGGCAGCATTTGCCAGTTGGTCGGCAAGGGCACTGCGTTCGCCCACAACGGTGAGGTCATGCCCGCCAGGCACAGGATTGCGCGGCAAGCGCTGGTCTTTGTCATGGGTCGTCCTTGATGGTGCTGTGAGAGGATTCTGAGGGGCAGCAGGTATCTGTGGGCCCCCGGCCCTCACCCCAACCCCTCTCCCGGTGGGAGAGGGGCTTGTAGTGCCGAGCCATGCTCGGCAAGGGCTCACCGGTAACGCCTGAAGGCACGGCAGCGCTGCGCAGAAGCCGCCCTCACCCCAACCCCTCTCCCGCAAGCGGGAGAGGGGCTTCAAAGCCTTCAAAGCCTTCAAAGCCTTCAAAGCCTCGAGCCTCAAGCCTCAAGCCTTCAAACCTCCAAGCCTTCAAGCCTTACTTGCGCTCTGCCGCACTCGCATCGCGCGTCGCGCGGAAACTCTCTTCCGGGCTCCAGTTCGGCCAGTCACGTGAGTTGGCCAGCTTCTCGCCCAAGGTATAGAGCACTTCCAGGTCGCGCGCGGCGCCGGCGAAGGTCCAATCGGCCTGCCATTCGTCACCCTGCTGGTGATAGCGCTTGGCGGTGTACTCGTCGGAGGCCTTCTTGCCAGCGGCGACGCCGCCGTCGATCCAGTCCTGCCCCGCGCCATACGACAGCGCCGGCACGCCGCGCTTGGCGAACGGGAAGTGATCGGAGCGGAAGAACAGGCCGGCTTCCGGCTTGGTATCCGGGGTGTAGCGGATGTCCCAACCCTTGGCCACGTCCTTGAGCTGGTCCAGCAGCTCCACCTTGGCCGAGCCATAGATGCCGAAATCACGCGACGGGCTGTACGGCGACATGCCGTCCATATTGATCACCGCCACTGTCTTGGCCAGCGGATACAGCGGATTGCTGGCGTAGTACTCCGAGCCCAGCAAGCCCTTTTCCTCGGCGGTCACCGCCAGGAACACCACCGAGCGCTGCGGCTTGGGCTGGGTGGCAAACCCACGCGCCAGCTCGACCAGCGCAGCGGTGCCGGAAGCATTGTCCATTGCGCCGTTGAAGATGCGGTCGCCGCGTGCATCCGGCTCACCCACACCGATGTGGTCCCAATGGCCGGAATAGATGATGGTCTCGTCCGGATGGGTACTGCCTTCCAGGCGCGCGACCACGTTGTGCGAGGTGATCACCTCGGTCTTGACCTGGTAGTTGGCCGAGAAGGTTTCGCCCTTCAGCTCCACCGGCTGGAAATCGCGCGACTGCGCCTGCTTCTTCAGCGTTTCGAAATCCAGCCCGGCGCGCTTGAACAGCTCCACCGCCAGGTCGCGCTGGATCCAGCCTTCCAGCGCCGGGTGCGCCTCGGCCGGGTTCTGCCGGACCACGTCGAACATGGTGTTGGTATTGGAGCCGGCCACCGTCGCCCAACCATAGGAGGCCGGTGCGGTCTCATGGACGATCAGCACGCCGGCGGCGCCCTGGCGCGCGCCCTCTTCGTACTTGTAGGTCCAGCGCCCGTAATAGGTCATGCCCTTGCCGTCGAAGTCACCGCTACCGGTCTCGAAATCCGGGTCGTTGATCAGCACCACGGCGATCTTGCCCTTCAGGTCCACGCCCTTGAAGTCGTCCCAGTTGCGCTCAGGCGCCTTGACGCCATAGCCCAGGAACACCAGCGGTGCATTGCTGATATCCACCGCGCTGGCACCGTTCATGGCCGCGCGCACGGCGATCTCCTGGCCCTGGGTCAGGGTCTGTGGCTTGCCCTGGCTGCTCAGCGACAGCACCGGCTTGCCGACGATGTCGCCCTTGAGCAGCGGCACCGCCTGGGTCCACAGGCGCTGGCCGTCCTTCAGGTCGCCGCCGGGATGCATGCCGGCAGCGGCGAACTGCCTGCTCAGGAAGGCAATGGTCTTGTCCTCGCCTGCGGTCGCTGGCGAACGGCCTTCATAGGCGTCGGAGGACAGCTCCTTGACGTCGGCCGAGATGCGCGCGCCATCAAACTTGGGCGGGGCGGCCATCAGGGCGGTGGACACGGACATCGCCAACAGGCTGATCACGACTCGTTTCACGCGGTACTCCAGTGATAAGGCAACTCCCGGAGTGTAGCCAGCTGCGCGCGTCCGTGTGCAGTGCCCTGTTGCAGGGTTGACAGCAGACACAGCCCGGGCGCCTCACGGAACCCGGACCGCTGTCCTTCCACCTGCCGATCGGCTTACCAGTCGTAGGCCAGGCTCATCGTCACATAACGGGGCGTGGCGAATCGCAAGGGCAGGTTGTAGGTGTTGCTGACGGTTGCGATCTCTCCTTCGCTTGCGCCATCAATCGCGGTGGGTTTGCGCTGGTTGAACAGATTGAATACATCCAGCGACACCGCCAGCTTGCCATCGGCGAACGCCGGCCTGTAGCGGACCCCCATATCCAGGCGACTGGTCCAGGGCGTGTACCGCTGGCCCGGCGGAGACGCCTTGCCAAAGCACGTGTGGTAGAAGGAACCGCCGTAGCCCACCGGGTCGGTTTCATTCACCGCCGGGTCCCCGCCCTGGTCATTGAGGAACCCCCAGCAGGTGATCGGCATGCCCGACTGCATGCTCACATTGGCGCTGACCATCCATTCCGGTGTGATGGCATAACTGCCACGCGCCTTGATCTGGTGCCGACGGTCATTGGGCAGATACCCCATCGAGTGGAACATGAAAGCAGGCCCATCCCAGTTCACGCTGGTCGATACGCCATTGTCATGCGATGCCGAACCCTGGCCGGAATCCGAGTTCGCCGGCCCTTCCATATTGCCTTCGCTCTTGCTCAGGGTGTAATCGATGCGAGCCTCCCATTTGCCGTTGAACGGATGTTCCAGGAACAAGTCGATCGCCTTGTAGGTGCGCTTCATCGGCACCGTCCAGCCCCAGTCCTGTGGCGTCATGCGGAACGAGGTGTAACCATTGCCGTCCTTGTTGGCGAAGCGGAATGTGTTGCTGTCACCCACGTTGACGATGAAGCAGCCACCATCGAGGCCCTCCGAACCGGGAATGGCGACCGTCGATGCGTCAATACCCATCTTCTCCAGTTTGGCCGCCATGGCGGCCGAATCACAGGTATCGTCCATCGCCGACTTGAGATCACGGTAAGTGGCCTTTGCGCCATAGCTCCAGTTTTCGTTCAAGCGGGCCTGGAAGCCGACGATGAATTCATCCTGGTAGGAGGACTTCAAGTCAGTGGGCGCAAAGCTGCCGGCATCTTTCGGCTGGCCGGTTTCGTGGTTGGAGGACACCGGTCCGGCGGCTGCAGTGCCAGCCAGATTCAGGATAGGCTCCAGCCCGGTTGGCACGCCATTGGCGTCGATGCCGGTATAGGTGAAGTACTCGCTGGTGAAGGTTGAGGACGAAGCGCCGCGAACTGCGACTGCCTGCGGCAATGCCAGGTAGTAACGGCCCGCGTTGCCGAACAACTTGAAGGAGGCATCACCGAAGACGTCCCAGCTGAAGCCCAGCCTCGGCGCCCATTGGTCACCGGTATCCACATACGCTGCACCGGTGTTGTTCTTGTTGGTGAACTGGTCGTTGCGAATGCCCAGCGACAGCAGCAGATTGTCGGTTACCTGCCATTTGTCCTCCAGATACCAGCCCTTCTGCTCCAGCGACATGCTGGTGGAATTGCTGTAGATGTATTTGCGGACGAAGTAGCGGGAGCCTGGTGCACCAACGTCCAGCGCCGCGTTCACCGCCCGATCCGGCGCATTGGTGCTGTGGTAGATCCAGCGATCGATCAACATGTCGACACCTTCGTTCTTGGCCTCGAACTTCTGGTTGTCGATGCCGCCGGTCAAGGTGTGCCTGCCCAACACCCACTCCAGCTCCAGGCGCAGGCCGTCGCCATAGTCGTCCGCGCCCGGCGTACCATTGCTGGCCGCCTGCGGATTGGTGATGCCGCTGGCCGGCGTACCGGCCGGCCAGTACGCCGGGTTCTGCAGACTGGCGCTGGAGACATGATCGAAGCCGGTGAGCGTTGGCACGCTGCTGTAGCGCAACCGCGAATGACCGTACATCGCATTGAGGGTGAGCGTATCGGTGAGATAGCCGGTGTACTTGATGATGGAAAACTCGTTGTTCTCCTTCACCTCGTTCGGGCTGGAGCCATTGCTTTCGCCTTCCACATCTTCGGCGAAGTCGTACGCGTAGTAGTCTCCCTGGTAGCGCTTGCGCTGCGCCATGTAGGTCAGTTCCAGCAGGTTGCCGTCGTTGATGTTCCAGTTCAATTTCGCGTAGAGCTTGGGATTCTTGGTGGTGTCGTGCAGGCTCTGCGGCACCCCCAGGACAGTCGGATATGCCTTGGTTTCGGTTCGCTCCTGCTCCAGCGATACAAAGCCGAGCAGCCGATCCCTGAGCAAAGGACCGCTGACATAGGCACTATAGGTTTCGCCCCAGCTTTCATTCCTGTCACCACGGCTGAACAGGCGTCCAACCAGGGTGTCGTCCTGGTACGCATATCCCTCGGGCAGCGCATCATTGGGCAGGTGCCGGTCCGGTGTACCTGCACGCAAGCCCCTTGGCGTCCAAGTGACCTGCGCGCCAAAGTGGAAGTCATTGCTGCCGCTCTTGCCAATCTGGTTGAGCACGCCACCATCGGATCGGCCGTACTTCGCGCTGTAGCCACCGGTATAGGTTTCCTGCTGCTCGATCGAGCCGTAAGGCAGCGTGTAGCCCCCCACGTTGGTCATTGGATTGCCGGTAAAGAACCCGTTGATGTAGTACGCGTTCTCGGCGACGCTGGCGCCTCCCAGGGAGACGGCGCTACCAAAGAAGACCGGGTTTCCCGCAACCGCACCCGGGGCCAACAAGGCAATGGATTCCGCCGTGCGCGCCAGCGGCAAACGCTGTATTTCCTGCGCCGTCATCACGGTATTGGTCGACACCGAGCGCACATCGATGCTGTCGGCCGCCGATGCGGTGACATTGATCGTGCCCAGGGTCGTCGCCTCGGTACCGGCAAAGGAAACGTTGCTGTTTCCTCCTACCGTCACCACGACATCGCGACGCCCTTCGCCCACCTCCACGGTATAGGGACCCACCGGCAGGCTGCTGACGGTGTACCGTCCCTTGTCATCGGCAATCACGCTGCGACTCAAGCCACTATTGCTGGTGATCGTGACCCGCGCGCCGGCTGGCACCGAACCCGATATTGCACCGGTCGTACTTTGTGCGTGTACCGCACCAACAATGCAGATGCCCAGCGCCGCCGTCAGCGTACGTTTGGCGATCCTGTTGCAGACCCTTTCCATTTTCATCCTGCACCCCATGAAGGAAGCGAAGCAAGCCAGCCGTGTTGCAAGGCCAACACTTTTTGAAGCACAGGAAATATAGGTTGCACACCGGCATCGCCAATCAACATAAGTTGAGGCTTTACCGCACACCAAGCTGGATACAGTTCGACGCACGCCACGCCCTTGCGCGTGGCGCGCCCTGCTGAATATTCTGTTGGGCTGGCAGCAATACGCGCGGACACAGCCCGCGGTGCAGCAGGAAAACAGCCGCATGAAACTGCGACATGTCGTGGCTCTGGCGCTGTCGGCAATGCGCGCTAAAGTCGTTCCGCCCGTTGCAACAATGCACTGCGCTCGCGCAGGTTGGATGTCATCGCTGCTGCCTGTTGAAAGGCGTCCTTGGCCTCACGCAGCTGTCCGCGCTGCGCGAGCAATTCACCACGCACGGCCTGCAACGGTGCATAGGCGCGCAGCTGTGGATCATCGATGAGTTGCTGCAACAGCGGCCATGCCGCGGCCACGCCCTGGGCCTGTGCCACCGCGACCACGCGATTGAGTTCCACCACCGGCGAGGGCATCACCTCCACCAAACGCGCATAACAGGCGGCGATGGCCTGCCAATCGGTCTGCACGGCCTGACGCGCACGCGCGTGACAGGCGGCGATGGCAGCCTGCAACACATAGGCGTCATTGCCACCACCCAGTGCCAGCGCGTGATCCAGCAGCGCCTGGCCGCGTGCGATCTGCAACCAATCCCAACGGCTGCGGTCCTGCTCCAGCAGCAATACGGCCGAACCATCGGCGGCGGTCCGCGCTCGCAGGCGCGAGGCCTGGAGCTCCATCAGCGCCAGCAGGCCGAGCACAGGCACCGTATCGGGCATCAACCCGGCCAACACGCGGCACAAGCGCAACGCCTCTTCGCAGAGCGCCGGTCGCATCCAGTCTTCACCGCTACTGGCCGCGTAGCCCTCGTTGAAAACCAGATAGACCACATCCAGCACCGACTGCAAGCGTGCGGACAGTTCCTGCAGGCGCGGCACTTCGAACGGCACCTTGCGTTCGGCCAACAGCCGCTTGGCGCGGACGATGCGCTGGGCGATGGTGGGTTCTGGAACCAGATAAGCACGGGCGATCTCGGTGGTGCTCAAGCCACACAGCAGGCGCAGGGTCAGCGCGACCCGCGCATCGGCAGGCAATTCGGGATGGCAGGCGACGAACACCAGCCGCAGCAGGTCATCACCGATGTCGTCCAGATGGTCGGACGGGTCCGCGCCCATGCTGTAGTCCTGCTGTTCGTCGATGATCTGCGCCTGCCGCTGCGCATGCAGGCGCCGTTGCCGCAGCCGATCGATGGCCCGCCGCTGCGCGGTGGCCATCAGCCAGGCGGCGGGATTGTCCGGAATTCCCTGTTTTGGCCAATGTTCCAGGGCCGCGACCAGCGCATCCTGGGCAAGTTCCTCGGCGCTGTCGAGGTCGCCCAGCATGCGCGCAAGGCGTGCAACCAGGCGCGGCGATTCCATGCGCCAAAGGGTGTCCAGCAGTCGTTGCAGGTGTGGATCGGTCATAGGGCGCGATCACAGCATCGCGGTGCGATTGCTGCAAGCACGCAGCGCATATGCAGGACCGGCGGTAGTGCCGAGCCATGCTCGGCAGGGGCCTGCTCCAGTGATGCGAAAAGCCAACCCCTCCCCAGCCCTCCCCTCCGCCTCCGGCGCAAGGGAGGGGGCAGCCTCACAACTGCACGAACGGCGTGAATCCGCCCCAGAACATGCGCTTGCCATCGAACGGCATGTCCTTCGGCCCCATGCCGGCCAAACGTGGATCGGCCATCGCCTTGGCATTGACCTTGTCGCGGTGAGCGCGCGAGCGAAACACCACGTAGGCGAACACCACCACCTCATCTTCCTTCAGCTTCACCGCCTGCGGAAACGAGGTGCGCTTGCCCGGTTTCACATCCTCCGCCACCGCTTCGACGTAAGCGAGGGCGCCATGCTCTTTCCACACCTTGCCAGCCTTGCGCGCCATGCGCTTGTAGTCGTCCAGCCTGGCGCTGGGTACCGGCAATACATATCCGTCCACGTAAGCCATGTTCGTCTCCTGGTTATTGGCCCGGCTCGCCATCCATATGGGCGATTTCCCACAGGTGGCCGTCAAGATCGGCGAAGCCGCGCTGGTACATGAAACCGTAGTCACGGGCCGGCATCGGCTCGCTGGCGCCGGCGGCCAAGGCCTTGTCCACCAGTTCATCAACCGCGGGCCTGCTGGCCGCAGACAGGCAGGTGATCACCTCGGTCTGCTTGCGTGCGTCGCTCAGCGGTTTGGTGGTGAACGTCTTGAAGAACGGCTCCACCAGCAACATCACGAAGATGCTGTCGCTGATCACCATGCAGGCGGCGTTGTCATCGCTGAATTGCGGGTTGAAGCTGTAGCCCAGCGCGTCGAAGAACCTCCTCGACGCCTGCAGGTCGCGCACCGGGAGATTGACGAAGATCATCTGCAGATTGCTCATGCCTCAACCCTCCGCCGGCATCGGCTTCATGCAATTGACCATCCACGGCTTGCCGTAGCGGTCCAGCAACATGCCCCAACGGTGTGCCCAGAAGGTTTCCGCCAGCGCCATCTGCACCTGCCCACCTTCGGCCAGGGCCGCGAACACGCGCTCGGCTTCCTCGATGCTGTCCACGTCGACATTGATGGTGGTGGCACTGGCACCGGCACCCTGCGGGCCATCGGCGGCCATCAGCGTTGCCCCGCCAGCCTCGACCTGGCAATGCGCGATCTGCTCCGGTTGCGGCATGAACCCACCACAGCCTTCCGCATCCATGTCCGGACTCGGCGGCATGTCGCCGTACGTCATTTCCGACACCACCGTGCCCCCCAGGGCCTTGGCGTAGAACGCCATCGCCTCGTGGGTCTGGCCATTGAAGCCCAAAAACGGAATCAATTTCATCGTCCTGCTCCTGCTGCTTGGGGTTGGATTTCAGTTGTTGCGTTCGATCTGTTCGCGTAGACGCTGCTCCTGCGCCTGCAATTCCGGAGTGAAGGCCTCACCGAAATCTTCAGGTTCGAAGAACGGCCGGATCTCCACTTCCACCGCGCTGCCGTTGGAGGGGGTGAACGGGGCGCGCTTGAGCCACTCCACCGCTTCCTCCAGCGAGCGCACCTGCCACAGCCAGAAGCCGGCCACCAGTTCGCGGGTTTCGGCGAAAGGCCCATCGATGACGCTGCGGCCCTCGGCCGCGAAACGCACCCGCGCCGCATGCGAGGTGGGCTTCAAACCGTCGCCGGCCAGCATGATGCCGGCCTTGACCAGTTCTTCATTGAAGGCCCCCATCGCCGCAATCTCGGCCTGCGTGGGCATGACCCCGGCTTCGGTCTCGGGAGTCGCTTTCACCAGCACCATCACTTTCATCGCCTTGCTCCGTTGCAGGCCACATGCCCGCTTCACAACAGGTACGACGAAGCACGGCCATCAATCTCGACACGCGCGCGTCGCCTTTTTATGAATCAGTTCATGCGGCAATGCAGCAGGCCTGATGCGACATGATGCGCATCCATGTGCGTGAGACCGGCCCCATGAAGTTCATGTTGTTGATCTATATCGACCCACACCTGCTGCAGACGTTGCCTGCCAGCGAGTACGACACCTTGATGCGCGGCTGCCTCCGCCATGCCGACGCGCTCCAGGCCGCAGGCACGCTGGTGATGTCACAACGCCTGCAGCCACCGACCAGCGCACAGACCCTGCGTCGTCGCGACGAGCTCACCCGGATCATCGATGGCCCGTTCGCCGAAACCCGCGAGATTCTCGCCGGCTTCAACCTGATCGAAGCCGCCGATGCCGATGAGGCGATGCGCATCGCCCAGCAGTTTCCCTGGGCGGCTTACGGCAGCATCGAAGTGCGCCCGGTGGATGACCTGGACGCAGAGCGGGTGCGACTCGGAGCGTAGCCTCCGCCTCCCAGCACGCAGTCCATGCAGGCCTCCGCACTCGACTGCGAGGGGCCAGGCACCGCCTGCCGCTCCA
Organism: Stenotrophomonas sp. STEN031; assembly: GCF_056759975.1. Lineage (NCBI taxonomy): Bacteria > Pseudomonadati > Pseudomonadota > Gammaproteobacteria > Lysobacterales > Lysobacteraceae > Stenotrophomonas > Stenotrophomonas sp. STEN031. The sequence goes on along the minus strand of NZ_JBRREA010000015.1, from coordinate 77,514 downwards.
ATCCCATCACCCACAACGCCTGTGACCGCGTGCTGGGAGCCGACGCCTGTGTCGGCTTTTTCTTGGCCTGAAACAAAACCAGACGGTAGCGTACGGAACGTGCGAACAAGTGAGAGCCTTTGAAAATGAATGAGGGCAAAATCTCACGCAGCTGAATTTTATATAACAATTTCAACGACTTAATTTTGGTTTCAGCTGATATTGTAAAACCGTTAGCAGTGAAATTAATATTTCGTTCAGCTGTAATGAAACCTACATTTCACTGCAGCGCGGTTGCAACAACAGTCTGCATATCAATGAACCAAGGAAATTTGATGACCCGCAGCTCCCAAGTCACCCGGCTCAAGCGCACCGCGCTGGCTATCGTCCTCACCTCGGTCATCGGCGCCGCCGCTGCCCAGAGCACCACCGGCTCCTTGTTCGGCAACGCCCCGTCGGCCGCCGGCGCCACGATCACCGTCCAGAACGAATCCGGCCTCAAGCGCAGTGTCACGGTTGACACCAACGGTCGCTACAACCTCGGCTCGCTGCCGGTCGGCAAGTACTCCATCCGCCTTGAGCGCGATGGCCAGGTCATCGACAAGCGCGAAAACGTGCTGCTGCGCGTTGGTGCCGGTACCGAGGTCTCGTTCGGCGGCGAAGGTGCCACCACGTTGGATGCGGTGACGGTCACTGCCGCCAGCATGCCGAAGATCGACGTCAGCAATACGGTCTCCAAGTCCGTCATCACGTCCGAGCAGCTGGACGTGCTGCCACTGGGTCGCTCGGCCGAAGCCATCGCCCTGCTCGCCCCGGGCGTGGTGAGCGGCAGTGGCTTCTTCACCAATGGTTCGCGCTCGGTACTGTCGTTCGGTGGTTCCAGCGTCACCGAGAACGCGTACTACCTCAACGGCTTCAACACCTCCAACCCGCTGAGCAACATCGGTGGCGTCAGCCTGCCGTACGGCTCCATCGACCAGCAGGAAACCTATACCGGCGGCTACAGCGCGCGTTACGGCCGTTCCACCGGCGGCGTGATCAACCAGCTCGGCAAGCGCGGCACCAACGAGTGGCATTTCGGCTTCCAGACCACCTGGGCACCGGATTCGCTCGCCGCCTCGCCGCGTGACATCTGGTATCCGAACAACACGCTGGGCCCGGGCTACCGCTACTCCAGCGCGAAGCTCCCGGGCACGCTCTACCGCTACCGCAACAACGACACCGCCACCCGTACGACGGTCAGTGGCTATGTCAGCGGTCCGCTGATCGAAGATCGCCTGTTCGTGCACCTGGCCGCCGAGACGGACAAGAAGGACGGCGTGTCCACCAACAGCGCCGCCTCCGCCGCCCAGGCCCGCAACAACTACACCATCGATACGCCGAAGTTCTACGGCAAGATCGACTGGAACATCACCGACGACCACACCCTGGAATACACCCGTATCCAGAACACCGACCGCACCAGCGGCTACTACACCGCCTTCGACTATGAAACCCTGAAGGAAGGCGGGCGTACCGGTTCGTTCTCCGACACGACCAAGATCAAGGACGACTACGACATCTTCAAGTACACCGGCTACCTGACCGATGACTTGACCCTGAGCGCCGTCTGGGGCCGCAGCACGCAGAGCAACCTGCAGTACAACCCCGGCGAATCGGACAGCCCGTACCTGAGCGGCGTGAGCCTGCAGGATCCGAAGATCACCGGCGGCAAGCCGATCCGCAACGACCAGGCCAGCCGCGACACCAAGGCCGACAACGCAGGCAGCACCACCCGTGGTCTGCGCGTGGATCTGGAATACCGTCTGGGCGATCACCAGCTGCGTGCCGGTATCGACAACATGTACTACAGTGCGAAGAACGAAGGCCAGGAAATCACCGGCCCCGGCTATGCGTGGTATTACTCCAGCATCGACCCGAACAAGTCGCCGAGCCCGGGTTTCAACATCACCCCGCCGGGCGGTGATGGCTACTTTGCCTACAAGTACGTCTTCGCCACCACCACCAGCATGTCGGTCGAGCAGAAGGCCTACTTCATTGAAGACAACTGGCAGGTCACCCCGAACCTGTTGCTGAGCATTGGCGTGCGCAACGACAAGTTCACCAACTTCAACAGTGCGGCCGTTGCCTACGTGAAGAGCGGCGACCAGTGGGCCCCGCGTCTGGGCGCCAGCTGGGACGTGTTCGGTGATTCCTCGCTGAAGGTGTTCGCCAACCTGGGCCGTTACTACCTGGCCCTGCCGAACAGTGTGGCCATCCGTGGTGCCTCGGCTTCCACCTTCACCCGCGAGTACTTCACCTATACCGGCATCGATGCCAATGGCGTGCCGACCGGCCTGACCGCGCTGGGCCCGGGCCCGGTTTCCTCCAACGGCGAGTACGGCCTGACCCCGGACCCGGCTGGCGTCGCGCCGACCGATCTGAAGTCGCAGTACCAGGATGAACTGATCCTTGGTTTTGAAAAGACCCTCGGCCAGTCCTGGAACACCGGCGCCAAGGTCACCTACCGTCGCCTGCAGACCGCAATCGACGACATCTGCGACCCGGACCTGATGGAAGCCAAGCTCCAGTCGATGAATGTCGACACCAGTGGCCTCCAGATCCCGGGCTGCGTGATCTTCAATCCGGGCAAGACCAATACCTTCCTGGCCAAGCATGTGGATGGCTCGGGCTATACCTCCTTCACCATGAATGGTCAGGACTGGGGTTACGGCAGCACCAAGGCCAAGCGTGACTATGTTGCAGTCGATCTGTTCCTTGAGCACCCGATGACCGACAAGTGGTACGGCCGCGTGGATTACACCTGGTCGCGCAACTTCGGCAATACCGAAGGCCAGGTGAAGTCGGATATCGGCCAGGATGACGTGTCCAAGACCCAGGATTGGGACGCAGCCGCACTGATGGAGTACGCCGGTGGCTACATGGCCAACGATCGTCGCCACCAGCTGAAGGGCTTCGGTGCATACCAGTTCAACGACGAATGGACCGCATCGGCCACCCTGCGCATCATGTCGGGCATGCCCAAGACCTGTCTGGGCTTCTACGGCACCGACCACAGCGAGCCGGTTGCCGGCTATGGCGCTTCGTACCACTACTGCGATGGCAAGCCGTCGCGCCCAGGTGATGCAGGCCGTCAGCCGTGGACCAAGCAGCTGGATCTGGGTGTGATCTACCGTCCGTCCTTCGCTGATCACAAGCTGGCCCTGGGCCTGGATGTGTTCAACGTGCTGAACGAACTGAAGCAGGTCCAGTCCGATGCCCGTTTCGAGGCCAACCCGTACACCGTATCCAACACCTACGGCATGGGCACCTACTACACCGCGCCGCGTTCGGTGCGCCTGACCGCGTCCTACGACTTCTGATCAGGTGCTGAGCAACAACGCAATCTCTCTTGAATGATGTACTTGAAACCCCGGCCCAGCGCCGGGGTTTTTTTATGCACGGCTAGAACACGCGCAACGGAAGCTCGCGCCCCGCGACAGCTTCATTGCCGCTGAAATCCCGGGCGCTGACGCGGATGGTGTAGTCGCCGGGCGCGAGCACGGCGGGATCCAGCGCGTCCCCAGCCAACAAACCGTCACGCACCGTATTGGTCAGCACATAGCGGAAGCGGGTGCTGCTGCTGCCATGCACGGTGATGCCGCTATCGGCGGCGTAGGCCAGCTTCACCGCCTCACGCTGCGGCGGCATGCGATTGAAGATGATGTTGGTGCGCGGCTGTTCGTAACCGGCCAGGGCGCGACCGTCGGCACCAAGTATCTGGAAGCCCAGGCTGTACAAGCCAAGCCGGCGCCGCGGCAGGTTGTTGTCGACCTGGTCCCAGGCTTCCACCACCAGTTGCAGGCCGCCAGCATCGCGTGACACGCGCAGACGCCCATCTACCTTCTCGCTCAGGCGCTGGTTGTTGCTGTCGAGCAGGGCGATGTCGTCGATCTTCGGTGCGACGTGGTCGGCATAGTTGGAGAAGCCCAGCCGCACCGCGTTGCGCTCATAGCCCGAGGGCCCCACCGCGAGATGCACATGCGCCTGGTTGTTGATGCTGCCCAGCGCGTCGCCGGGCTGGAAACGGGTACCGCGACGTACCCGCACCCTGTCCAGCTTGCCGCTGTCGTCATAGACCAGCTGCATGCGGGCAGGGTCCAGCGCGCGATTGCCGGCATCGCGGCCGACCTTCATGTGGATGTAGTCGAGCTTGTCCAGCGACAGGCCTTCGGCCTGGCCGCCCAATGTCCAGGTGGAAGCCGGGCTGCTGACCTTGGCGCTGGCGATCGCCAGCACGGTCTGGCCAACGTCGCCGCGCACATCAAAACCACTGTGCAGGTGGTGTCGGCTCTCGCCACTGAAGTTGCCGCGCACCTCGCCCAGGGTACCGGTGACTTCGTGCCAGCCCCGCTGCGGCGCCAGCGGCCAGCGGCCCTGGTTGCCAGGCAAGGGATTGTCCGGCGACGGCCCGAGTTGCGGCGGTACGTCCGTGGTTGTCGCAGTCCGCGGCAGCAGATGATGGAGGCGATAGGCGTCGGCATCACTCAGCAACAAGCTGCCATCGGGCGCCAGCACCAATCCGGCCGGGCGTGCGAAGCGCTGTGCATCGTTACCCGCCACGGCAACGAGGTGGCCCTGCGCTGACAGCTGCACCACGCGACCACTCAAACGCTCCCCCACATAGACCACGTCATCATGGGTGATGGCCAAGGCCATTGGCCCCCACAGCACACGATCGCCATTGGGAATGCCAATGCGGGTGCTGACCATGCCGGCAGGGCTGACCGTACGCAGCGCGTTGTTCTGCAGATCGGCAACCCAGAGGTTGCCGTGGCTGTCGAACTTGAGGTCAGTGGGCGTATCGAAGCGCGCCAGCGCCCCCTGCCCGTCCTCCCAACCCGGCAGGGCGCCGCCGGCCAGGGTGCTGACCGTGCCATCGGCAGCGATGACACGGATGCGGTCATTCCAGGTATCGGCGACATAGACACGACCGTCCGCGCCTACCGCAACACCCATCGGTCCATTGAAACGTGCCTGCGCGCCGCTCCCGTCCGCGAAGCCTGGCGTACCGTCACCGGCCAGGGTAGTGACCTGGCCTTGCGTGGTGATCCTGCGGATGGCGTGGTTACCGGTATCGGCCACGTACAGATTGCCCTGCGCATCCAGGGCGATGCCCGATGGAGTATTGAATCTGGCCGCGCTGCCCTGCCCATCGGCGAAGCCTTCCATGCCGCCGGCCAGCACCTGGAAGGCGCCGTCCAGGCCGCGATACAGGATGCGGTTGTTGTCACCGGCATCGGCGACGAACAGCACACCGCCCCCCATCGCCAGCCCCCAGGGATCACTGAAACGGGTTTGTGCGGCCTTGCCGGCACTGTTGCCAGCCACGCCGTCGCCGCCCAGCAAGGCGATCTGCGCCTGCCACCCCAGTGGCGTCGGCGGCGGAGCGGCCGGTGCGGGCGCTTGCGGCGCCCACAGGAAACTGGCGCCCAGCGCGGCACCGGTAACGGCGATGACGGCAATCACCCAATGTTTGCGATCCATGTACACCCAACCAACTGCGGACCCGGCACGATAGACGCTCACGGCCCGCGGCGGAACCGCCGAAAGCCCTGCATGGTGGAGAAACGTATGCATCTGTATCTGCAAGAAGAGCTGATCCGCCTGCGTGCCGGGCATAGCACCGACATCAGCCTGCCACTGTCGCTGTCATCGCTGCTGGACGCGGGCCTGCGCCAGTTCCCGCCTTCCGGGTCGGCCATGGAGCAGGCCATTGCCAGCACCGAGGACGCCTTGATGCCGTGGATTCCGGCGCTGCGCCAGGAGACGTTGGAGGTATTGGAGTGCACCGATGCGGTGTTGGCACCGTTGCCAGGGGTGCTGGGCTATCCGCAGCAGGCAGTGCTCGAGCTGGATATCGATGAAATCGAGCGCGCATTCCAGCAACTGGCACAGGTAGCGGCGGGGATGCCGGCAAAGAGCCAAGGCATTCCGGAACGGGCAGATTTTGTCGCCGCGCTGGTAGTGGTGCGGGAGCTTATGCACCACGTTGGCTGGCAGCAGCTGCGTTTGCCTGGGCCAGAGGTCGGGCTTGATTGAGGCAGGGGCGGTAAAGCCAGGGCAAGAGCACCCCTCCCCAACCCTCCCCTTGCCTGCGGCAAAGGGAGGGGGCAAAAGCCAAGGCCGCAGCTACAGCATGCGCTGCTCCCTCTCTTGCGCAGCAGGGGAGGACTGGGGAGAAGTGGGCTGGTTCAACCCACCTAGCCAACTACAGCGCCGGCCGCTCCGGTCCGGAGCCCATCGCTTCACGGTAGCGGCTGTACAGGGCCAGCACCTTGTCCACGTACTGCCGCGTCTCCGCATAGGGCGGTACGCCGCCGTAGCGCGCGACAACGCCAATACCTGCGTTGTAGGCCGCCGCCGCCAGCGTGCGGTCGCCGTTGTAACGGCGCAGCAGGGACTTCATATAGCGTGCGCCGCCGTTGATCGACTGCGCCGGTGACAGCGGATCGCTCACCCCGTACTCGCTGGCGGTTTCCGGCATCAGCTGCATTACGCCCTGCGCGCCCTTGGGCGACACTGCTTTTTCATCGAAGGCGCTTTCGGCATGTGCGACCGCCCGCAACCAGGCGTCATCCACGCCGGTTGCCTTGGCGGCGGCGCGGAACTGCGGCGCATGCCGATTCAACTGCGGCGTGCCGACCCTGCCCAGGCCCGCGTGTGCGGGCTCACCCGGCGGTGTGGCCACGGTGAAGCGCAGGTAGGGCGTGGACCCGGGCAGGTTGCGGGTGGAGTAGACCTTGCTGCCGTCCTGCTCACGCTCGTACAGGATGCCACTGAAAACGCCGAAGTTGCCCCACAGGTTCGGGGTCTGCACGGCGTTGTCATCGATCACCATGGCCTTGCAGCTGGAGCCCGGTTCCGGTGCGGTGGCCATGCTGACGGTGCCCTTCTGCACACAGCGGTACACCGTGCGCGCCTGCAACGGCGCACACAGCCCGTACAACAGCAGCAACAGCGCAAGCGCAGCCGCGCGTGGCATGGCCGGATCCGCTCAGAAGAAGGATGATGATGCTGAGCCTGCGAGCTTGAACGGCAGGTGATGAAAAATGCGCCAATCGCGCCCAGAATGAATGGCCGCTTTCCCAAGCTGCTCCACGCCCATGACCGCGCCCCTGCTAGGCTTCGACAACCCCCGTTTCCATACCGGTCGCAACACCAGCGTACGGCGCGGTGCCCGTTGGCATGGGGTGGCTCAGGCCTACATCGAACTGGCGGATGGCCGCCAGTTGGGGCCGCTGGCACTGCAGACCGAACTGCGCGCTTTTGATGCACTGGAGGAAGCGGATCTGCGCGATGAGCATGACCCGGCCTGTCGCACCCCTGCTGGCCTGTTGCGGGTGATGCAGCAGCTCTACCCCGGGTTCCGCAGCGATGAGCTGGTGACCTTGGTGCATTTCTGGATGGAGTGAACGCGGCAAGCGGGGATGCCTGCGGCCGCTTTGGCTTTGGCTTTGGCTTTGGCTTTGGCTGTGGCTGTGGCTTTGGCTTTGGCCGTTCCCTTCTCCCGTTCACGGGAGAAGGTGGTGCGAAGCACCGGATGAGGGCAGCTTTTGCTTCTGCCCCTGACAAAGCGGGCAACCAATCAACCGCCGCGCAGCGAGGACTGCATAGCGGTACCTGGGAAAAATCGTCTCCCAAGCTTCAGGCAAGTCAGGAAGCAAAGGCGCCCCCATCCGCTCTGCGGGCACCTTCCTCCGCAGGCGGGGGAAGGGAATGCATCAAGCATTTTCCTGCTCAGAATGCATCAAGCAATTGCCTGCTCAGCGCGCCTGCGCAGCCCGCAGATGTTCCCCCACCGGCGCGGAGAACGCGCGCGCATCGGATACATCCCAGTTGATCGACCAGGTCATCACCCCGCGGAAATCCGGATGCGGCTGGCTGGGCTTCACCTCATCGCACTGCGTGGCCGTCGTGAGGCAATCAAAAGCGCGATTGATATTCGCCGGCGTCGCATAACCATTGCCCGCAGCACGCAGCCCCGACGGCAAGGCCAACGCCACCTGGTCGGCACGCAGGCCCTCGAACCGCCCCTTGCCACCGGCCAGATCAAAGCCTTCGATCAACATCTTCGCCGAGCCCACCATCATGTCGACGCTGCCCCCCGGATACTTCTCGGCGCGGTACGGCGTGGGCAGGCCACCGTTGTTGTAGAGCTGCACATGCAGCAGATCCAGCTCCTCACGCAGGCCGTCGATCAACGGCAGGTAAGCGCCCCAGATGCCTTCCATCGACACAAAGCCACCCTGCACATACGGGTGCTCCGGTGCCATCGACACATACAGATTCGGGTACATGCCGTGCAGGCGCTTCACCGCCGAGATCAGGTGCGGGGTAACCGGCGCACCGTGCACCACGCCGGCGATCTTCTCCAGATCCACGTCGATGCCATCAAAGCCGAAGGTGTTGATCGCTTCGGCGGTGGTGCGCACGAAGTTGTCCTCGTCGCGCTGCGTGTTCAAGGTCACCGTGCCCAGCTCGCCCCCAAAGGACAGCACCACGATCTTGCCCTGCGCACGCTTGGCGGCGATGTCGGCAATCAACTGCGCGCGGTCCAGGGCAGGGTCCGGATTGAACGCCACCTTGCCCTCGCCCATGTCATCGGCAAAGGCCAGCACGATCACGTCCCAGCTGTCGTCGACCTTGCCGACCGGCAACAGGCCCTGGCCGTTGTCGAAGTTGTGCAGATAGCCGACCAGGGCGTGCCTGGGCAGCGCATGGCTATGACCGGGAGCAACGCCCACACCCGTGGCGGCGGACGGCGTGGGTGCAGCCTGGCAAGCAAACGTGGAAGCCAGCACCACTGCGGAGAACAACAGACCAATCGACTTCATCGCGATACCAGAATGGGAAGACGCCCGATTCTAGGCATGCAGAAGCAGCAAAAAGCCATTAAAAGACAATAACTTAGCAATGTTGTCCTGATTTGTCCCGGTTTGTCCGGCCGATGGCCCGCAACGCGGTCAACACGCAATTTCGATGTCGAGGGCAGGTCCCGCGACTGGCCTGCGATGACCGCCGCTCAAGTGCACATTTTCATGCGCCGCTCGGCATCCCACAGGGCGCGCCGGGCCAGGTCATAGGCACTGTCTGCGGCGCTGGGCAGGCTGTGCTCGGCCTCCACCGGGTCTGCGCCATTGTTGTAGCGATACTCCACCCGCTGCAGCGCCTCCAGGTGCTGCTGCGCGATGCCCAGCCAGCGCCGGCGTTGATCGGCATTGCAGCGCTGGTAGCGCTGCTCCAGCGCGCTGATCGCCCCGCGGATGCGGCGACTAGCCTCGCCCTTCATGTCCGGCGCCTTCTCGTAGCGGATCGGTGCGGCCTTGTAGGCATCGCCCGTTGCTTCACTGCCCAGATCGGAGGGCCGCTCATGCAGACGCGGATTGAAGGCGATATCCGGCGGTCGTCGCGCTTCAGCAGCCTGGATGTCCTCGCCATAGAGCAGGCGCTCGGAGCGTTTCTGCCGCGTTCCCGCACGTTCGCGCGAGAACAGGTTGGCAGTCGCGCGTTCTCCCACCTGCGTGGCCAGCTCGTCACGATGCTCGAACACGCGCTCAGCTGCGCTCTTCTGGCGCGTATCCGTGGCATCCGGGATGGCGAGCGTGCCGTCCTTGCCGTATAGCCGCTGCGACCAGGCGGTCTGCAGGGCTGCCGCGGTGGCAGCTGGTGCAGCCGGAAGAACCGGAGCCACGGTTTCGGATGCGGGTGAAGTACTGGATGCCCGCTTGGAATCCATGGGCGTTCCGGGCGCGACTGTGATCGTCGGCTGCGGCACGGCCAGGTCCTGCCTGGAGGCATCCGGCGAGAGCCACCGCAGCTGCACACGCGTCTGCTCGCCGCCCGTGTTCAAGGCGGGCACCTGCAGCATCAGGCGCGTTACGCCGAGCATGAACGCCAATGCAACCACGGCAGCGGTCACGCGGGTCCACAGCGGCTCGGCAGAATGGTCAGAACGCATGCAGCTCCATCGGAAACATGGCCCGGAAGGCATCAACCGGCCTTGGCGAAGTACAACCCCAGCATGCAGAGACCAACAAGGGCACACCGAGTTCAACAATTGTGTCCCACGAATAGGTGAACCTGTGGCAAGACTGGGCCATCATCGGCCAGACGCCGTCATCGTTCGCAGCACAAGGAGCCGTTCGTGAATACCGTTGCAGCACAGAATCTGGATGAAAGCATCGCCAAGCAGCTGTTCTTTGGCCATATCGCCGAAGAGGTGTTGTTCCCCTACCCGCAGATCCGCGAGCGTGACCGCGAGATGCTGGGCGCGATGACCGATGCCATCGACCAGTTCCTGGCCGACAAGACCGCCGACCTGCGCCAGTACGACCGCGATGCCGAACAGCCACCGGAGTTCATCCAGGCGCTGCGTGACATGGGCCTGTTCGGGCTGATCATCCCCGAGGAATTCGGCGGGCTGGAGCTGTCCAACGGTGCCTATGCGCGCGTGCTGGGCCAGACCAGCAGCCATGACAGCTCGGTGTCGCTGACCATCGGCGCGCACAGCTCGATCGGCATGAAGGGACTGCTGCTGTTCGGCAACGACGAGCAGAAGCAGCGCTACCTGCCCAGGTTGGCCAGTGGCGAGATGATCGCGGCGTTCTGCCTGACCGAAGCCGGTGCCGGCTCTGACGCCGCCGCCATCCGCACCAAGGCCCATCGCAACGATGATGGCAGTTGGACGCTGAGCGGCGAGAAGATCTGGATCACCAACGGCGGCATCGCCGATTTCTACACGGTGTTCGCGCGCACCGACACGGCGGAGGGCAAGGTCACCGCCTTCATCGTCGAGGCCGGCTGGGACGGCGTCAGCCATGGCCCGCACGAAGACAAGATGGGCATCCGCGCCTCGTCCACCACCACCGTCGCCTTCAACGAGGTACGGGTGCCGGCCGCCAATGTGCTGGGCCCGGTCGGCAAGGGCTTCAAGGTGGCGATGAACATCCTCAACAGCGGCCGCACCGGCCTGGGCGGCGGCGCCGTGGGCGGCATGCGCGCGCTGATCCGCATGGCCTGTGCGCAGGCCAGCGAGCGCAAGCAGTTTGGCCAGGCCATTGCCGAGTTCGGCCTGGTGCGCGAGAAGATCGCGCAGATGACCGCCGATTGCTTTGCCGCCGAAAGCACGGTGTGGATGGTGGCGCACCTGATCGACAGCGGCCGCACAGACTATTCGGTGGAAGCGGCAATGAGCAAGGTATTCGCCAGCGAGGCCGTGCAGCGCAGCTGTTATGAAGCGCTGCAGATCGCCGCCGGCAACGGCTTCATGCGCGAGCTGCCGTACGAACAGATGACCCGCGATACCCGCATCCTGTCGATCTTCGAAGGCACCAACGAGATCCTGCGCCTGTACGTGGCGCTGAACGGCCTGAAGGGCGTGGGCGCGACGCTGAGTGAGCTGCAGAGCGCGGTGGGTGGCATCTTCAACGACCCGATCAAGGGCTTCGGCGTGCTCAGCGACTATGCCGGCCGCCGCATGCGCGAGGCCACCGGCTACGGCACAGGCCGCATCCGCGCGCCGCTCGATGATGCGCTGCGGCCGCTGGCACGGCTGTGCGAGAAGTATACGGTGGAGCTGTCCAAGGCCTCGGACCGGCTGCTGCGCAAGCACGGCAAGAAGATCGCCGACCAGCAGCACGCGCAGAAGCGCGTGGCCGATATCGCCATCGACCTGTTCGTCGGCCTCTGCGTGCTGTCGCGGGTGGAGAGCCTGTTGCAGACCAAGCACCCGGCCGCCGATGACGCGGTGAAGATCGCCCGTCTGTTCGCCCGCCAGGCACGCCGTCGCATGGCGCGCAATGTGCGTGGGCTGGAGCGCAACGAGGACGAGATCGTCGAATCACTGGCCGCCTCGGTGCTGGAGCGCGGCGGCTACGCCTGGGACGTGATGTAAGCGCCCTTGTAGGAGCGGCGTAAGCCGCGAAGCTACCGGACCATCCGCTGAAGCAAAGCCTGCAATTGCAGCTTCCCTGGCAATCGGCACCTCCACCAGCTTCGCGGCTCACGCCGCTCCTACAACAGCATCGGCGCGCCACTCCGTTGTGAGAGCGGCGTAAGCCGCGAAACTACCGGACCATCGGCCGAAGCAATGCCAGCAATTGCAGCTTCCCCGGCGATCGGCACCTCCACCAGCTTCGCGGCTCACGCCGCTCCTACAACGCCGGGTCTTCCACTGCCAACTCGCCCTCGCGCAACACCCGCCGCAGCAATGCCCGGCCCTGCCGATCCAGGCCCAGCACGCGCGGCTTCACGCCGTGGTGGCGATAACGGCTGACCACCTTCTCCAACGCCGCCACGGCGGTGATGTCCCACAACTGCGCGCCGGACAGATCGATCACCACCGTACGCCCCTCGGCCACACGCGGATCAAACGCATCGATGAAGGCGTCCGCCGAAGCAAAGAACACCTGCCCGCGCACCACATAGCGCAGACTGCCGTCGGCCTGTTCATGCGGCTCCACCTGCAGCAACCGCGCCACCTTCAATGCGAAGAACACCCCACTCAACAGTACCCCGACGCCAACACCGGCGGCCAGATTGTGCGTTCCCAGGGTCACCGCCACCGTCGCCAGCATCACCACGCCGGACAGGCGCGGATGCCGCACCAGCGCGCCCAGGCTGCGCCAGTCGAAGGTGGATACGCTGACCATCACCATGATCGCCACCAGCGCGATCACCGGCACCTGCCCTACCCAGGGCTTCAGCAACACCATCAGCACCAGCAGGAACACGCCGGCAAACAAGGTGGAGAGTCGGCCGCGGCCACCGTATTTCACGTTGCCCACGGTCTGCCCGATCATGCCGCAGCCGGCAATGCCGCCGAACAGGCTGGCGGCGATATTGGCCACGCCAAGGCCGGTGCATTCGCGGTTCTTGGAACTGGGCGTGTCGGTGAGTTCGTCCACCACCCGCGCAGTCATCATCGATTCCAGCAGGCCGACCATCGCGATGGCCAGCGCCGGCATGGCGATGATGCGCAACGTATCCAAGTCAAACGGCAGCGCGGGCAGCCCCATCCACTGCGGCAAGGCCTGCGGCAACTTGCCGAGATCATCGACGGTGGGCAGCTCCAATTTCAGCCACCACGCCAGCACGCTAAGCAACACGATGCAGATAAGCGGCGAGGGAACCGCGCGCACACCGGGCAGGGGCAGGCGCGGTAGCCCGTAGATCAGCAGCAAGCCCAGCGCCAGCATCACCCAGGTGGCGGTAGTGGCGCCGTGCAACTGCGGCAACTGCGCGGAGAAGATCAGGATGGCCAGCGCATTGACGAAGCCGGTACGTACCGAGCTGCTGACAAAACGCATCAACACCCCAAGGCGCAGCACCCCGAACACGATCTGGATCACGCCGGCCAGCAGGCCGGCTGCGAACAGATACGGCAGGCCATGCGCACTGACCAAGGGCGCCGCCACCAATGCCACCGAACCGGCGGCGGCGGTGATCATCGCCGGCCGGCCACCGAACACCGCGATCACGATGCTCAGCACGAACGAGGCGAACAGGCCGACCTGCGGGTCCACCCCGGCCACGAACGAGAACGCGATGACTTCCGGGATCAAGGCAAAGGTGGCCACGGCACCGGCCAGCATTTCGCGCAGGGGATTGGCGCGCCACTGCGCCAGTTCAGAATGCAGAAAGGACATACGGGCGGATCGCCGGTGCTGTCCCGCAGAAGCGGCAGTACAGGCGCAATCGAGGGGAGGGGCGCGAATTATGCCTGTTGATCGTTGACCGGCGCGGGTGGAGTTGGATTTCCAGCAAGGCGCAAACGTCCAAGGCTACCCCTCCCCAGCCCTCCCCTTGCCTTCGGCAAAGGGAGGGAGCTTTTGGCCCCCTCCCTTTTGCGGAGCAAAGGGGAGGGCTGGGGAGGGGTGCTCTTCGCGCACAACTCAACCCCCAAAACCCAGCTGCGGTAGCATTCCCACCCTCGCACCACCTGCAGCCCCCATGCCCCACTACTCCGGCCCCCTGCTCACCCGCCCCTTGCTCGAGCAGCTGCACAGCGCCCTGAAGAAGGGCAGCAGCGAAATCAGCACCTCGCTCGACCTGGGCCGCAGCCAGCAAACCGTTGGCATTGGCAGCGACAGCTTTCAGTTCCGCGGCCAGCACTACCCGTGGCCGGCCAAGCTCAAGGACCGCACCATCTACTACTGGGATGGTGAGGAGTTCAGCGCCGCCTCGCGCTTCGGCAGCGGCCTGTACAAGCTGGTGCCTACCGACTGGGGCATCCCCACGTTCGAGATAGACGGCATCAAGATGCTGGTCAGCGCGCAGATCTCGCCACTGGACGACGCCCGCCGCAAGGTGGCGCTGGTGGAGCCGCGCGGCAAGCGGATCCTGGACACCTGCGGCGGCATGGGCTATTTCGCCGCCTGCTGCCTGGACGAAGGCGTGGCCGGCATCCGCTCATTCGAGAAGAGCCCGGAGGTGCTGTGGCTGCGTACCCTCAACCCGTGGTCGCCGGACCCTGACAGCGCTGCTGCGGGCGGCCGTCTGCAGCTGAAGCAGGGCGATGTGTCCCAGGAAATCGAGCACATCGCCGATGCCTCAATGGACGCCGTGTTGCACGATCCGCCGCGCTTCGGCATTGCCGGCGAGCTGTACTCGCAGGTGTTCTACGATCAACTGGCGCGCGTGCTGCGCAAAGACGGCCGCCTGTTCCATTACACCGGCGCGCCGAACAAGCTCACCAGTGGCCGCGATGTACCCCGCGAAGTCGCCACACGCTTGCAGAAAGCCGGCTTCAAGACCGAGCTGGCCCTGGATGGCGTGCTGGCCGTACGCAAATAACAAACAGACTTGTAGGAGCGGCGTAAGCCGCGAAGCTCGTACCCTCTCAAACCACGGTCCAATGGCAATCTCCTTGCCCCCGGCTTCGCGGCTTACGCCGCTCCCACAAACCCGCCAAGCTGTATACGCCCCGCCTTAACGTCTTCCGCGCGACACTGCGCCTTCCGAAGCGGAGGCAGCCCATGGCAACCGAAACCGTACGCGGCAAGACCGTCACCATCCATTTCGACGGCAAGCGTTGCATCCATTCACGCAACTGCGTGCTCAGCCACCCGGACGTCTTCGTGCCCAATGTGGTGGGCGAATGGATCCACCCCGATGCAGTGCCCCCGGAGGAAGTGGCGCTGATCGCGCGCAACTGCCCGTCCGGTGCCATCCGCTACGAGTACAACGACGGCAGCCACGCCGAACCCGCACCGGTGGTGAACCTGGTGCATGTACGCGAGAACGGCCCGCTCGCCTTCAACGCACCGCTGCTGATCGCCGGTAGCGACGAAGGCATGCGCGCAACCTTGTGCCGTTGCGGCGAGTCGCACAACAAACCCTTCTGCGACCACCGCCATGTCGACTGTGGCTTTACCGCCAGCGGCGAACCGGCGGAAAAGAAGTCCGAAGCCTTGCCGCAACGTGATGGCCCGCTGCAGGTCAACCCGACCAAAAACGGCCCGCTGCACGTCATCGGCAACCTTGAAGTCGTCAGCGGCACCGGCCGCACCATCGACCGGGTCACCGAGACCTGGTTATGCCGCTGCGGCCATTCCAACAACAAGCCCTTCTGCGATGGCAGCCATAGAAAGGTTGGCTTCCAGGCTGACGGCGAATAACACATTCCCCCAAAGGAGCTGCACATGGCAAACCTCGAACTTCGCCTTACCGCCGACGAAGGTGTTACCCAGGCCATGCTCGACATGCTCAAGGGCATGGACGATGTGGATTCAGCCGAGGACATCACCGAACCCGCATTCGATGCCGACGACGAAGACAGCAGCTCGGCGGGCCTCAGCGACAACGAGGGCCCGGGCTCGCATCTGATCCAGGTGGAAACCATCAATGATGAGAGCCTGGCGCGGGTACTGGACGCAGCGCAGGCCTTGGCCGAGAGATTGGGTGCGGTATTGGAGATCGAATCCGATTCGCAGGACTGAGGTGAGTAGCCTGCGACCACGGCAAAGATATGCGACAGCTGCGGCCAATGCTGCAAACCTGTCCGAGATGTCGTTGCGGAGCGCACGTGGCATGCTTCATTCCTGCAATTGACACCGAAGCTGGGAAGCCAATGAAGTTGCTGCCGCTGTTTCTGCTCTGCATTGCTGCTGGCGCCTGCCCTGGCGCAAGCGCCGCCGTGCCTGAAGCTCCCGCGCCACGTAACCGGGCGCAGGCCACCGCCATCGTGGCAGACATGCGCCGCGTGGTAGCCGACAACGGCATCGAGCGCCTGGAGAAGGTCCGCATCGGCGGGATCGATCAATGGGTATCGATCCGCGGCAACGATGCGCGCAACCCGGTTCTGCTGATGCTGCACGGTGGGCCGGGTTGGGTCGCCATGCCCACCAGCTGGTACTTCCAGCGCGGCTGGGAGGAGTACTTCACCGTCGTGCAGTGGGACCAGCGCGGTGCGGGCAAGACCTTTGCGAGCAACGATCCAGTGCAGTTGGCCCCCACCATGACCCGCGAGCGCATGGTCGCCGATTCACTGGAAATGGTGGCGTGGCTGCGCCACGAATTCGGCAAGCAGAAGATTTTCCTGCTCGGCCAATCCTGGGGCAGCTATCTGGGCCTGGAAGTGGCCAAACAACGTCCGCAATGGCTGCATGCCTATATCGGCATGGGCCAGATATCCAACGCACCGGAGAGCGAGCGGCGCGGCTGGGCATGGACGATGCAACAGGCGCAACAAGACCACAATGCACAGGCCATCGCTGACCTGCAGGCAATAGCGCCGTATGCCCAGGGCAATACCCCGGTTGCATTGGATGCACTGTTCAAACAGCGACATTGGCTGAACCACTACGGCGGCATGGTCCACAACCGTCGCGGCGGCAATGCCGAGGCCGCAGCCTTTGCGCTGTCACCCGAGTATGCCGACGCAGATATAGCCGCGGCCTGGAAGGGCAACGATTTTTCCATGCAGCATCTGCTCGCGGATGTGCTGACCCTCGACATGAGCAGCACCCGCCAGCTCAAGACGCCGTTGTTCCTGTTCCTGGGCCGGCACGATTACAACGTGTCCTCCGAACTGGCAGCCGAATGGTTCGCCAGCGTGGATGCGCCGCAGAAGAAACTGATCTGGTTTGAACAGTCCGCGCATGAGGTGATGAATGAGGAGCCGGGGAAGACCTTGCTGAGCCTGGTGCAGGAGGTCCGACCCATCGCCGAGCAGGCCGGCGATGGCGTTTTCGAGCAGTGAACCGCCGTGCGGTAACGACAACACGCGAGGCCCAAGTCCACTGGCAGTGGTTCATCGCAGATTGAAACAAGGCTGCGGATGCATGGGTAACGGATACCCGCACTCAATCAAAGATCGTACGAAAGCAGATCGTATCCGGTCGCAGCCCGCACCACCCGCTGGTGCACGAATGAACCGCTGCCACCATTGGTCAACACCACGATGCCGCGCCCGCGCTGCGCGTCGCCCAGTGCGAAGTTCTTGAAGATGCCGCTGTTGCTGCCGGAGTGGTAGAACATCGGCCCATCACGGGTCTGTTCCATGTTCCAGCCCAGGCCTTTCTCGGTCCATCGCCCCGGCAAGCTGATCTGCGGTGTCAGCATGGCTTGTCGCGCACTCTCACTGATCTCCCATGCCGTAGCTTGCCGGTCCGCCATCATCAAGCTCAGGAACGTCGCATAGTCCTGCACGGTCGTGCGCAGGCTGGCAGCGGCATTGGCGAGAATGTCACCCGCCCAGGTCACCAAGCCCGGCGGCGACAAGGCCTGCACTTCCGGTAACGCGCGCTCGGCGTCTTCATACTTCCATGCAGACAGCGGCTTGCCCCAGCGCTCGGCGACGCGCTGGGCTGCACTCCATTGTTCACGCAACACCTGCGGCGGCACGCCCCCATCGACACGATCGTGTGCGCGATGACCAAACACGGAGTGCGCGGCCAGATCCGCATTCCAGGTATAGCTGCTGTCTTTCATCCCGGCAGGACCGAACAGAGAGGCCTGCATCGATTCGTCCAGGCTCTGCCCGGTGATCGTTTCAACGACCAGCTGCAACCAGACGAATGCCTCGCCGGAATAATTGATGCGCGTGCCGGGCTTCACCATCGGCACCAGTTTCTCGGTCGCGGGCGATTTGCGCCAATCGGGCAGCCCCGTCGTATGCCGCAATACGTCGCGCGCGGTGACGAGTGCCACCCATGGATGATCGCCAAGGTAATCAGGGCGCCGATACCGAACCAGCGGTATATCCAGCTCGATCCGCCCCTGCCCCACCAGCTGCATCACCAGATAGGCGAACACCGGTTTGCTGAGCGAGGCGTCCTCAAACACCGTGCGCGCATCGACAGCTCTGCCAGTCTGTACATCAGCCAAGCCAAAGCCTCGACTCCATGCCACGGCACCACCTTCAACCACGGCGATGCCCACGCCAGGGACCGCAAAGGCCTGCATGACCCGCGGCAGTTCGCCGAGGAAGGTATCGTCAGGGACCCAGGAACTGCTGGCGGTGCTTTTACACGACGCAGCCAATGCTCGGGTTGAAGGCAACGGGGCAAGAATCCCCAACGTGGCGGACTGCGCGATGAAGCGGCGACGACCTGGAACCGTGCATATCGACATTGCAAGCAGCCTCCGTTACGAAAGCCCAGCTTAGCCGGTGTTCCCCGAAAAGTTGGTCGGCATAAGGTCTAAAACAATCCGATGCCCGATCGAAGCACGTACCGTGCAGGCACCGATTCGGAATCGCGGAAACGAAAAATGGCCTGCATCTCTGCAAGCCATTGATTCTTTTGGTGGGCCCACCAGGATTCGAACCTGGAACCAAAGGATTATGAGTCCTCTGCTCTAACCGTTGAGCTATAGGCCCTGCAGGAGTTTCAAGTCGACTATTCGAGGGCCGGTGCTGTTCCGTGCAACCCTGTTGCTGATGTGCCCGCCTTGGTAGGCATCCATCACGTCGTGCATTGAAGCGGCGTGAGTGTACCGTTCCCCCATTGCTCTTGTCTTCCATCCACCATCATTTCGAGGCTGGTCTGGGTGCAGCAAACGATGTTCACCGGTACAGCGGACATGTCATGCATCCGGCAATGACTGTTCACACCCAATCCATCTTCGGATTCGCATCAAAGCGCTGAGAGCGAGATCCGTCGGACATCAATGGGGCTGATTTCTGACACCATCGCCGAAGACGGATGTCGTTGAACCAAGAGCACCAGCTGGACGGAACCGCTTGGCCACAACGGCGGCCGCCCATCCCCCGCTGTCGCCGAGCTGCCGGAATCATTGCGCGATCGGCTCACATGGCATGTGCTCTCGGCAAGCGTCATTCAACGCCAGCGTATCCCGACACGTCGGGACTCAACGCATCACGGTAGTCCTTCGCCTGTTCGCCAGAAGACGCGGCGAGGCACGCTCGTCGGGACAGAAGCCAGTCCCGACAGCGCACTTCGGGACAGGAAAAGACATCGCCACCTCAATTTCCCTACACAGACTTGTCAGAATCTGGCGATTAAGCATGCATTAAGTTTCATTTCGTGATGCGTATCACATTAACTGCACGCCCAACCCCGCGAAGTTTCCTGAATGCTGCCTTAAGATCGACCCGGCATGACTTTCGTCATGCCCGCGCAGGGTCATCCACAGGCCCTCCATTTCTCCGGGGAGTAAAATTCTTGAAACGAAATCACTTGCATCAGTTCCGGCATAAAGCACTCAGTGTTGCACTCGGCATGTGTTTCGTCGGGGCCGCCTGGGCCGACACCGGCGGGTTGCGCATCGCCATCAATGACGGCAGCGGACAGCCACTGGCCGGCGCCACGGTGAAGGTCAGCTCCCCTGACAGCCTGGTATCCAAAACCGGCGTCACCGATGCCGCTGGTCGCGTCCGCCTCAGCGGCCTGGACCCGGCAACCAATTACACGATCCAGATCGAAGCACCGGGCTATAGCGACTTCACCGCGGCCAATGTCGCCGTCGTAAGTGGCAAGGAGCTGAACCTGGGTTACAAGTTGAACAATGCAGCGACCGCCTCCTCCGGCGACGCCACCACACTGAACACCGTGACGGTCACCGGCGCGGCCCTGGCGGCCATCGACACCACCTCCGCAACCGTCAGCAGCGTGCTGACGCTGGAGCAGGTGGAATCACTGCCGACCGGTCGCAGCTACCAGAGCTACCTGCAGTTGGTCCCGGGCGTGAAGCCCAGTGCCACCGGCAACCCCTCTTCCAAGTCCGGCGTCAACTACTCGGACATCGGCGGTGCTACCGGCAGCTCCACCGACAACGTCTACATGCTCGACGGCGTGGACGTCACCGACCCGTCGACCGGCACTTTCGGCGCCAACTTCAATTCCGAAATCATCCAAGAACAGCAGGTCATCACCGGCGGCGTTCCGGCCGAATATGCCGGCGGTTCCGGCCTGGTGGCC
The DNA here is from genome assembly GCF_056759975.1 of Stenotrophomonas sp. STEN031. NCBI lineage: Bacteria > Pseudomonadati > Pseudomonadota > Gammaproteobacteria > Lysobacterales > Lysobacteraceae > Stenotrophomonas > Stenotrophomonas sp. STEN031. The sequence goes on along the minus strand of NZ_JBRREA010000015.1, from coordinate 57,112 downwards.
AGGGTCGTCACCAAGTCGGGTTCCAACGACTGGCACGGCTCGTTGAACTACTACTTCCAGAACGACAGCCTCGTCGCCGACAACAAGCACAACACCGCGTCGGGCTTCTCGACCTATGACACCGCCTTCACCCTGGGCGGCCCGATCCTGCAGGACAAACTCTGGTTCTTCACCTCCTACCAGAAGAAGTACCGCGAGACCGATGTGGTCAACGCGCAGACCGGCGACTACATGCGCACGGTGAAGAGCGACGCGGAATACGGCTTCTTCAAGGCCACCTGGCAGATCACCGAGAACGATCGCCTGACCGGCACCTTCTTCAACGATCCGACCGACATCACCGGTACCACCGCCTCCAGCACCCTGAACAACCGCGACTACTCGCGCAAGCAGGGCGGCGACAACTACAAGCTCGAGTACAGCCATGACTGGGACAACCTCCGACTGACCGCCTATGGCTTCCGCCATGAAGGCGAACTGTCGGACTCGGCGGCCGATCCCTCGGCAACCAACACCATCGCTTTCCGCTCCTCGGCGCAGGCGTCGTTGGCACAGCGCAACCTGGGTGGCCTCGGCTTCGATGTCATCACCGAGCGCAACCGCGATGAGTTCGGTGCCAGCGTCGAATATTGGCTGGACACCGCCTATGGCTCGCACAGCTTCAAGCTGGGCCTTACCAGCACCGAGAACGAATACTTCGAAGACACCGTCTATACCGGTGACAAGGCGCGCTATACCTCCATCGACAACCAGTACAGCGGGCTGACGCTGGACCAGGCGGTCAACAATGCCACCGGCAATGCCTGGACCACGCGCCCCATCGCGGCAACGGACTATGGCCGCATCATCAACGGCATCAATGACAGCAGCAACAAGGCGTATTTCCTCGGGTTGCTGGATACCAATGGCGACGGCGCGGTGTCCACGGCGGAACTGGGCGCGTACAAGCTCACCAGCACCGCGGGCAATCCCGGTGGCTTCCTCAACAACTACCGCATCGCCGAAACCCAGACCGCCCCTTACACGGTCAAATCCAAGGGCAAGACGTTTTACCTGCAGGACACGTGGACGCTGAACCAATGGACCGTCAATGCCGGCGTGCGTGCCGAGCAGTGGAAGCACTACGACTCCAAGGGCGGCGAATCGGCCAAGTTCGATTGGGAGTTCGCGCCGCGCCTGAGCGTGGTGTACGACCTGTTTGGCGATGGACGCAGCAAGGTCTGGGGCTTCTATGGCCGTTACTACGATCCGATCCGTAACAACATGTCCGATTTCGCCGGCAACCTGACCGGCCCCAGCTACGCCGAGCAGATCTTCCTGGGCGACCAGTGGCTGACCTTCCGCACCCGTGGCGGCGAAAAGGAACCCGATGCACTGTTCTCGCCTTCCACCAAGACGCCGTATACCGACGAAATGATGCTGGGCTTCTCGACCACGTTCCGCGACGACTTGAGCCTGACCGTCACCGCCACCAAGCGCGTCACCCGCGACATCCTCGAGGACTACGATCTGGCGTTGTACTCCGACGCCTCGCTCGACCCCTCCGATCCGATCGGCAACTACGGTCTGGCCGCACCCGGCTCGTTCTACTACCTGCCGCTTTCCTATTTCGGCTATGACAGTGCGCCGAATTCGAACTACGTGATCGGCACGCTGGCCGGCGGCAAGCGCGAGTACATGGGCTACGAAATCACCCTGCAGAAGTTCAGGAAGGACAACTGGCAGGGCTCGGTGTCGTATACCTACAACGATGCCAAGGGCAACACCAACTCCGACAGCAACGCCGACTACCAGGGCGACTGGATCGCGCTGGATCCGCGTGCCCCGAACATGTGGGGTCCGCAGGCCGGCAACATCAAGCACCAGTTCAAGGCATGGGCTTCCTACGCCTGGGACAACGGCCTGGAAGTCAGCGGCGTGTTCAACTGGAACAGTGGCGAGCTCTATACCACCGCACAGTTGGTGAGCTCGCGCTACCTGCCGGTCATGGGCGAGGAATACATCGATCGCGGCGTCTATGACACCTGGGTGCTGCCGGGCTCGGTCGGCGCCAATGAAGGTCCCTCGAACTACACCCTGGACGTACGCGCCAAGTACAACTGGGCGTTGCCGTTCGGAAAGCTGGAGTTCTTCCTGGACATCTTCAACATCCTCGACAAGCAGTCGGCAACGGCGGCCTCCGGCTTGGTCTCCGGCGGTACCTATGGCTTCGGTGAGGCCTCCGCCTGGAACGAGCCGCGCCGCTTCTACGTGGGTGCGCGCTACTCGTTCTGATCCGCAACCCGTTCCGGTCAGCGTCGGCATTACGGTGCCGGCGCTGTTCGGGACGCTGTCTCGACAGGAGAGCGGCCAAATGGCCGCTCTCCTGTTTTCTGCATGGCCCGCCTGCCGGTTCGGGCGGCCACGGGCCACCCCCGCCGGCCGCTGCGCACCGGCGTGCAACGCGCTGCGCCGCCCGGACGCGGGTGCGATGACACCTGCATCACCGGAGCCACCGCTTCCGTATGCCGTATCCCGTATCCGGGGCGCATGCGGCACAACAAAAAACCCCGCCGAAGCGGGGTTTTTCGTTGCCATCCAGCGATATCGATTACTCGATGTCGAGGAAGCTGCGCAGCTGTTCCGAACGGCTCGGATGACGCAGCTTGCGCAGCGCCTTGGCCTCGATCTGGCGGATGCGCTCGCGGGTCACGTCGAACTGCTTGCCCACTTCTTCCAGCGTGTGATCGGTGTTCATGTCGATACCGAAGCGCATGCGCAGCACCTTGGCTTCCCTCGGGGTGAGGCCAGCCAGCACGTCACGCACGGTTTCCGACAAGTTGATGTTGGTGGTGTTCTCGATCGGGGACTCCACGTTGGTGTCCTCGATGAAGTCGCCCAGATGCGAATCCTCGTCGTCGCCGATCGGGGTTTCCATCGAGATCGGCTCCTTGGCGATCTTCATCACCTTGCGGATCTTGTCTTCCGGCATGTCCATTTCCTTGGCCAGCTCCTCCGGCGTGGCCTCGCGGCCGTACTGCTGGAGCATCTGGCGGGAAATGCGGTTCAACTTGTTGATCGTCTCGATCATGTGCACCGGAATACGGATGGTGCGGGCCTGGTCGGCGATCGAACGGGTGATCGCCTGGCGGATCCACCAGGTGGCATAGGTCGAGAACTTGTAACCGCGACGGTATTCGAACTTGTCGACGGCCTTCATCAGGCCGATGTTGCCCTCCTGGATCAGGTCCAGGAACTGCAGGCCGCGGTTGGTGTACTTCTTGGCAATGGAGATGACCAGACGCAGGTTGGCCTCGACCATTTCCTTCTTGGCCTTGCGCGCCTTGGCTTCGCCGTAGGCCATGACGCGGCTGATTTCCTTCAGCTCGTCCAGGCTCAGCTGGGTGTCCTTCTCAAGGTCGATGGTGGCCTGCTGTTCGGCAACGATCTGGTCCTTGACGTCACGCAGCGCCGACGACCACTTCTGCTTACGCTTGATGGCGTCTTCCACCCACTCCAGGTTCGTCTGGTTGCCTTCCCACGAACGGATGAAATCCTTACGCGGCATGCGGGCGGTGATGGTGGCCAGGTGCAGCACGCGGCGCTCCTGCGACTTGACCTGGGCCATGGTGTCGCGCAGCAGGCGCACCAGCACGTCGGTCAGCGGCAGCGGCAGCTTCAGGGTCACGAAGGTGGCCGAGATCTCCTCGCGCAGCTTGGCCTGGGCCTTTACGTCGCCCTTGGCATGGGCCTTCTTGAACTTGGCCATGTCGGCGGCCAGCTGCTCCATGCGGGCAGCCACTTCCACCGGATCCGGACCGGTCGGGCCCGCTTCTTCCTCGACGTCGTCGCCGTCGTCGTCTTCATCGCCGTCGGCATCGGCGTCTTCGCTGGTGTCTTCGGCAACAGCCGGTGCCGGCGCTTCCTCGACCAGGTCGTTGAAGCCGACGATCACTTCGGCCAGGCGCTTCTTGCCTTCCTTGTGTGCTTCGTAATCGGCCAGCACCGATTCAACGGCCAGCGGGAAGGTACCCAGGGCAGCCTGCACCTGGCCCAGGCCTTCTTCGATGCGCTTGGCGATGGCGATTTCGCCTTCGCGGGTCAGCAGCTCGACCGTACCCATTTCGCGCATGTACATGCGCACCGGGTCGGTGGTGCGGCCACCTTCGGTGTCGAGTGCAGTCAGTGCAGCAGCAGCTTCTTCAGCGGCGGTATCATCGACTTCACGGTTGCCGGTGTTGCCGTCGCTGAGCATCAGCGTGTCGGCGTCGGGGGCAACTTCGTGGACATCGATGCCCATGCCGGTGATCAGGCCGATGATGTCTTCGATCTGCTCCGGATCGACCATGTCGTCGGGCAGATGATCGTTAACTTCGGCGTAGGTCAGGTAGCCCTGTTCCAGGCCCTTGCTGATCAGAAGCTTGATGTCGTTTTGCTGGGCAGGACGTTCGTTGGCCATGTAATGCTCGCGCCACCGGCGATTGTGAAGATGGGAACCTAGCATTATACCAGCGCAGCATAGCGCTTGCCGGGGCGGTGGGTTCGCGGCGCGCTACGGTCTGAGCAGAAAGGTTACGGGCCCATCGTTGATCAGGCTGACAACCATATGGGCACCAAAGCGGCCAATTTCCACCCCTGGGCTGTGTTTTTCACGGCAGATAGCCACCAATCGGTTGAAAAGCCGTTCAGCCTCGGCCGGCGGCGCGGCGCTGGTGAAGCTCGGGCGCATGCCTGAACGGGTATCAGCGGCCAGGGTGAACTGACTGACCAGCAGCAAGCCCCCCCCGGTATCGCGCAAGGAACGGTTCATCTTGCCGGCATCGTCGGCGAAAACCCGGTAACCGAGCAGCCTGTCCGCCATCCGCGACAGCATCGCCTCATCGTCGCCCGGCTCCACCCCGACCAGCGCCAGCAGGCCCGGACCAATCTGCCCGACCACCGCATCATCGACGGTGACCGAGGCCTGGGTAACACGCTGGATCAGGCAAAGCATCGGCAACTCCTGCAGGGGGCCGCGCACCATAGCACCGCGCGCCAGCGGCTAAACTTAGGGGAATGAAACCGCAATCCACCGCCAAGCTCTATTACCGCCTCGCCTGCGCCCTGACTCACCTGCCCTGGTCCTGGCAGCGGACCCTGGCCGACACCGTGGCCTGGCTGTGGCGCAGCATCAATGCCCGCGAAAGCCGGGTAACCCGGCGCAACCTGGAGCTGGTCTACCCGGAACTGGACGCCGCCCAGCGCGCGCGCCTGCACCGCGAGGTATTGCGCACCACCGCCCGCCAGGCATTGGAAACCCTGTACCTGTGGACTCATGACCCGGCCCGCAACCTGTCCCGGCACCTGCGCGAACGCCACGGCGAGGCGCTTTACGACGCCGCGCTGGCGTCGGGCAAGGGCGTGATCGTCATTGCCCCGCATTACGGCAACTGGGAGCTGCTGAACCAGTGGCTGGCCTCCCGTGGCCCGATCGCCATCGTCTATGCACCGCCGGAGAACCCGGTCGGTGATGAGTTCCTGCAGCTGTGCCGGGGCGGCGACAACGTGCGTCAGGTACGCGCCGAAGGCCCCGCTGTGCGGCAGTTGTTCAAGGTACTCAAGGAAGGCGGCGCCACCGGCATCCTGCCCGACCAGCAGCCCAAGAACGGCGACGGTGTGTTCGTCCCGTTCTTCGGCATCCAGGCATTGACCATGACCCTGGTCAACCGCCTAGCCGAGCGCACCGGCGCCACGCTGCTGTATGGCTGGTGCGAACGCACCGGGCCGAATCTTGACTTCGCCCTGCACATCGAGCCGGCCGAAGCCGGGATCGCCGATCCTGACCTGCCACGCGCGGTCGCCACGCTAAGCGCGGGCATCGAACGCATCGCGCGTCGCGATCCCACCCAGTACCAGTGGACCTACAAGCGTTACACGCTACGGCCACTGGGCAGCGGTGAACACGACCCCTACGCCACTGCCCGTCATCCGCACTGAACCTGCTGCTGCAACACTGCGTCACCCGTGCCGCTCGATTGATTCGACAGCCAACGGCCCCCATAAGGTTTCAAATGAACAGCCCCGTTTCCGCCAGCCCGTCCTACTTCGGCCAGACCGCCGCCATCCGCTGCGAACGCGCCGCCGCCGAACTCCGTGCAGGCCGCCCGGTGGTGATCAGCGATGGTCGGCAACGGCTGGCCAGCATTGCCCTGGACAGCAGCTCGCCGGAAGGCTACGCCGCCTTCGCCGAGGCCGCGCAAGGGCGCCATTACCTGTTCCTGAGCGCGGCGCGCGCGCAGACCCTGGGCATCAACGCCGCCAACGGCATCCACCTGCCACTGGCTGATCGCGCGTTTGCCGAGCTGCCAGCGCTGGCCTATCTGCGCGATGCAGTCGCGCCGGCCGATGCGCAAGCCAATGGCAATGCGCTGGATGCAGCGACGGTGGAAGTGGCGCGGTTGGGCTTGCTGTTGCCGGCCATGATCTCGGTGGAACTGGATGCGGCAGGCAGTCCGTTTGATGACTGCCTGCAGCTGGACACCACCGCGCTGTACGAAGGTGCTGGCCAGGCAGGCCAGGACTACGAACTGGTAACGCGCTCGCCCGTGCCGCTGCGTGACGTCGGCATGAGCGAGTTCGCCGTGTTCCGTGGCGGCGTGGCACAGCGTGACCAGGTGGCGGTGATCGTCGGCAATCCGGACATGGGCGGCATCGTGCCGGTGCGCGTGCATTCGTCCTGCCTCACCGGCGACCTGTTCGGCTCGCTCAAATGCGATTGTGGCGACCAGCTGCGGCGCGGCCTGCGCACGCTCAAGGAGCTGGGCGGCGGCATCCTGTTGTACCTGGACCAGGAAGGCCGTGGCACCGGCATCGCCGCCAAGATGCGTGCCTATGGCTACCAGCACGAAGGCCTCGACACCATCGATGCCGATGCGCAACTCGGCTTTGGCGCCGACGAACGCCGCTACGGCAGCGCCGTGGCGATGCTGCGCGCGCTGGGCGTGCAGCGCATCCAGCTGCTGACCAATAACCCGACCAAGGTGCAGCACCTGCGCAAGGCCGGCATCGAAGTCGTTGGCTGCGTGCCGGTGACCGGCGAGATCACCCACGAGAACGAGCAGTACCTGCGCACCAAGGCCGCACGTGCCGGCCACCACCTGGATGTGGATGCGCTGATCATGGCGGCGCAGTAGACGTTTTGATTTTTTGTAGGAGCGGCGTCAGCCGCGAAGCCACAGATACACCCGGCGCCCACAATGGCGCCCCACCTTGAAACTGCGAATGCAGGCCTTTCGGCGGTCTGCAGCCTCGCCAGCTTCGCAGCTTACGCCGCTCCTACAACTGCGATTGCAGCCCCACCTACCGTTGCATGGCCCCGCCGTTATATCGTCTGCGCATGACTGAACCTCCTGCCTTCGATACGCCGCTGCCGGACGACATCCAGTGGCAGCCACTGCCGCCTCGCGGCGCGGTCTTCGCCGCCACCGGCGCGGCGCTGAGCATGGCCCTGCTATTCGGCGCCGCCTGCGTGGTGCTGATGTTGGCCGCCGATCAATCCAACTGGCTGCTGGGCCCACCGGCCGCCGCCGTGGTTGGTGCCCTGGTGGGCGCCTGGTTCGGATGGCGTCGGCATCGGCTGACCTTCTGGCGGTTGGACGCGCAATCGCTGGGCGTGCGCCGCGGGCATATGTGGCAGAGCGAAAGCCACGTGCCGGTATCACGCGTACAGCACCTGGACCTGCGCCGTGGCCCGCTGGAGCGCATGGCCGGCTTGGCGACCTTGATCGTGCATACCGCCGGCACCCGCATGAACACCGTGGCCGTGGCCGGGCTGGCACATGCCGATGCCGAACGCCTGCGTGATCGTTTGGCGCGCCAGCTCGATCACGACGACGCACTGTGAGCGAACTGCCGCCCCCCATCCCCAGCGACGAGCAGCGACTGCATCCGTGGTCGTGGCTGTTCGCCCTGCAGCAGCAGGTGCAGCAGTTCCTGCTGCCCTTGGTTGCCTTGCTGGTGTTCGGCAGCCGCCGCGATGACGACCTGCCCTACCACCACTGGATCAGTGCCGCGATCGTGGTGGCGCTGGTCGCCAGCGCGGTGCTGCAATACCTGAGCTATCGCTACCGTATCGGCAACGATGCGTTGAGCATTCGCAGCGGCATCTTCGAGCGCACCCGTCGCGAGATTCCGTTCGCGCGCATCCACAATGTGGTGGTGCATCAAAACCTGTTGCACCGCATGTTCGGCGTTGCCGAGCTGCGACTGGAATCGGCTGGCGGCGACAAGCCCGAAGCGGAAATGCGCGTGCTCAAGCTGGCACAGGCACTGGAGCTGGAACGGTTGATCCGTCAGGGCGGCAACGAGGCAACGACAGTCGAGCAGCAGGCCAACGCCCCCACCGATGGTGTACTGCTGAGCCTGCCATTGTCCGAACTCGTGCGGCAGGGTCTTATTTCCAATCGCGCGATGGTCGTTGTGGCGGCGGCAATCGGCGCGGCTTACCAGCTGTTCCCGCGCCGGGCCACCTCCGATTTCATCGAAGAACAGGGCCGCCACGCCTTCGGCTATGCCAGCCAGCTGCAGCTGGGCACGCTGACCATGGTCGCTACCGGCATTCTGCTGCTGGCCTTCGCACTGGTGCTGATGCGGCTGCTGTCGGTCGGTCTGGCGATCGTGCAGTACTACGGTTTCCGCCTGAGTGAGGCCGACCGTCGCCTCACCGTCGAACGCGGCCTGTTCACCCGCGTGCGCAGCAGCGTGGCGCGCCGTCGCATCCAGGCCTGGACCCTGCGCGAAGGTGCGCTGCATCGCTTGTTCAAACGCCGCCAGCTACGGGTGGATATCGCCAGTGGCGGCCAGCAACAGGAGCAGGACGGTCGCGCGCTGAAAGAGCTGGCTCCGTTGGCAACGCCAGACACTTGCGATGGCCTGCTGCAGCATCTGCTGCCGCAGCTGCAATGGCCGCCTGCGCAATGGCTGCCGGTCAGTACACGCGGCTGGTGGCGACTGTGCCTGCCAGCACTGGTGTTGATGGGCCTGTTGTCTGCACTGCTGGTATACGAAACCAGTAGTGCATGGGGCCTGCTGCCGCTGCTCTGGCTGCCATGGTCCGCACTGAAGGCCCATCGCCAGGTAAGCCGCATCGGCTACAACATCGACGCGCAGCGTGTGGCCATCCGCGGCGGCTGGTGGAATCGCTGGTGGCGGGTGGCCGAGCTGGACAAGCTGCAGGCATTGCGGCTGGACCGTTCCCCGTTGGACCGGCGTTTTGGTACCGCGACGCTGACGCTGGATACCGCTGGCGCGGGCGGAGCCCCGGCGTTGCAGCTGCGTTTCCTGGAGGAAGCGCAGGCACGCACGTTGATGGCGCAGCTGGAACGGGAGATGGTGCGACGCAAGCTGCGCTGGTGAGGCTCCCCCTCTCCCGCCCCTTCGGGGCACCCTCTCCCGCAAGGGGAGAGGGAGAGGCCACTGCGAGTTGAGGCAATGCCTGCAATTGCAGCCGTATCCCCTCTCCCCTTGCGGGAGAGGGTGCCCCGAAGGGGCGGGAGAGGGGAAAGTTCCGTAGCCCGGGTAAGCGCAGCGCACCCGGGAGGCACGCCAAAGTCTCTCAACGGAAAACCTGCTTCTCCAGAACCCGCATCAGGCGTCAAGCCGAGTTACCGAATTGAGCGCTCTTCCCGGGTGCGCTGCGCTTACCCGGGCTACAACCGTGTCGCCACACCCCGACTTCGCCCTCGGCATCGTGGCAAAGCGAAGTTGCTGGTTCTCAAACCCGCGCAGGGCCCCAGTAACCAATACGCCTGCGCAGCTTGATCTTGCGCCACCAGTTGCGCGGCTTGGGCTTGCGGTTGCGCCCGCCCCTGGCGATGAAGTCGTCGATGGCCTGCAGGATGCGCTCGCTGGACTGGCCATCGCGGTAAGGGTGCAGCTGATCGGCAAACTGGCGCACCGCCGCCATCAACTCCGGCGGCCGCGACAAGGCGGTGCGAATCGCAGGTTCAAATTGTGCCGGGTCATCAATGTCCAGCAACTGCGGGCCCGGGCGACGGTTCTTGAACGTGACCACTGGCTTGTAGGTCAGCAGGAATTCGTTGAGTGCCGAGGATGTGTCCGAGCACATCATGTCCACCTGCGGGAACAGGTCCAGGATGTTGTCGTCATCGGCAAAACGCAGGTAGGGGCCTTCCAGCGCGCGGTACTTGGCGGTGATTTCCGGGTCCATCTTCGGATGGAAAGTAACGATCCAGCGCCATTCACCCGTCTGCGACAGCCGCTTGATCTCGTCGTACAGGATGCCGGCCGCGCTCCAGGACGGCGAGAACGTCGAGTGGTACAGGATCACCGGCGGCTCGCGCACGGGATCGGGCTCGTCCTTGAGTTGGCTCATGAACGGGTCGATCTTCGGGAAGCCGGTTTCCACCACCGAAAAATGTCCGGCCTTTTGTGCCAGCTCCGAGAACGCAGCGGTATCGCGCGGGCCGGTGGTGCAGTACAGGTCGAAGAAGCCGCGGATATAGATATGGCGCGGCTTGCCTGCGTCAAAACCGTGGAAGGTCTCGACCTTCACCCCGGGGAAGAAGTGCGGCACCGCGTTGGACGAGGTGATCACCGCGCAGGGGTTCCACGCACGCACCTGCTCTACCGTCAGCAAGGTCTCGTCGGCGGTCAGGTCACTGGCGCCGGGGCCATCGAAAAACCATGCCGCCTCATCACCACGCGCGCGGATCGCCGCCTGCAGCGGGCGGAGGATGGCCAGCGCGTAGCGCTCGGAGCCGTACAGCAGATAGTGACGTGGCACGGAGGAGGGCTCCTGGATATCGCGGGATGCGGCGATTATCGCATCGCCAGTGGAAGCCGTCGCTGCTAGGCTTTGGCCCGTTCCCCCGTGCCAGACCCCGCATGCCCAGCCCAAGCACCGTCCTGCCCGCCCAGCGCCCGCGTCTGTCGGCCTGCATCATCGCCTTCAACGAAGCCGACCGCATTGGCGACTGCCTGGCCTCGCTGGCGTTCTGCGACGAGATCGTGGTGGTGGACTCCTTCTCCAGCGACGCCACCGTCGCCGTGGCCGAAGCTGCAGGTGCGCGCGTGGTGCAGCGTGCGTTCACCGGCTTCCGCAGCCAGAAGGCATTCTGCGTGGAGCAGGCCAGCCACGACTGGGTGCTGTGCCTGGACGCCGATGAGCGGGTCAACCCGGAACTGCGCGCCGCCATCGAGGCCGAACGTGATGCCGGCTTCAACCGCGCCGTCGGCTACCGCTTCGCACGCTGCTCGGAGTACTTCGGCCGCTTCCTGCGCCATGGCACCGCCTATCCGGACCGGGTGCTGCGCCTGTTCGACCGCCGCCGTGGTGGCTGGCGCGGCGATCGCGAGATCCACGAAGCGGTCACCCTGGATGGCCCGGCCGCGCTGCTCAAGGGCGACCTGCTGCACCACCCCTACCGCAGCTTCCTGCAACTGCTGGACAAGAAGCAGAAGTACGCACGGATGATGGCCGAACATGAGTTTGGCAAGGGCAAGCGCGCCAGCCTGGGCAAGCTGATCATCGCCCCGAGCTGGCGCTTCATCCGCAGCTATGTGGTGAAGCGCGGCTTCCTGGATGGCTGGCCGGGGCTGATCGAGGCCTTCGTCAGCGCCAACTACGTAAGACAGAAGACCATCATGCTGTGGTTGTTGCAGAACGGGCAGCCGCTGGTGACCCCACCGGCCGATGGCGGCACCCAAGAATAGCGTGGCTGTGGGGCCTTCGGGCACTTGCTGAACCCCGGCCCGCATACCTCCTGAACATGGTTTTCGGTTCGTTGAAGATGCAGGTGCCCATCGCTAGAATTGTAAGTTCTGCCGACTGAGAATCAGACTGGTTGCCCGGTGGCCGTCCCGCTGTCACTGCCACTTTCCCCCGCGGCGTCCCCACGCCCAACCGGTGTGATCCCCTACGTGAATCATTTGTCTGCGGCCCGACCCCCTTCCCTGCTACAGGCGTTCCGTACACGGCTGCTGACGGTCGGGCAGTGGTGCGCGGTGCTCAGCGTGTTTGCCGCGCCCATCAACAAGCCGGCCACCAACATCCTGCTGGGCCTGAGCCTGCTGTGTTCGCTGGCCGGTGCCGAACTGCTGCCGCGCTGGCGCGCCGCCCTGCGCGAACCGGTGGTGATCGGCTTCCTGGTCTGGTTCGGGGTGCTGTTCGCCAGCGCGCTGCATGCATGGATCAGCCGTGGCGACCCGGCCTTTCGCGACGCTGCCATGTGGGGCTGCATCTACCCGGCGCTGATCGCCAGCTTGCTGCGCGATTCGCGCTGGCGCTGGCGCGCACTGGCTGCCTTCGCCGTTGCCGCCGGCCTGGTGGTGGTCATCTCCTACCTGATGCAGTTCGGGCTGGTGCCGCAGCGAGCGATTGCCGAGGTCCATTCCTCGATGCGCAACACGGTATTCAAGGAGTACACCCAGCAGGGGCTGGCCAGCCTGATCCTGATGTCGATGCTGGTCGCCGTGGGCCTGAACAGCACTGACCGGCGTTGGCGGATTGCCGCCCTGGCCGGTGCCGCCCTGGTGCTGTTCAATGTGGTCGTGCTGATCCAAAGCCGCACCACCTACATCGTGCTGCTGCCCTTGCTGGGATATTGGATCTACCGCCTAGTCGCACACCGTTTCAATGGTTGGCGCACGCTGTTGATCAGCGGCGGCCTGGTCATCCTCATCATCGGCACGCTATGGTCGACTCCCAGCATCCGCGAACGCATGCTGAGTTCGGTCACCGAAGAGGTGGATGGTTACCTCATCGCCCGTGAGGCCACCTCCAGCGGCATCCGCCTGTGGTTGTGGCAGCAGACGCTGCCGATCATCGCCGACGCACCGGTGCTCGGGCACGGCCTGAACCAATGGGAGCCGCTCTATCTGGAGCAGATGCGCGACATCCCCGGCTCGGCACCGTTCATCACCGGCCACCCGCACCAGGAGGCACTGCTCATCCTCGCCGAGGAGGGCGCCGCAGGCCTGCTGATCTTCGCCGTGCTGTTGTGCTGTTTTGCCGGCCACGTGAACAAGCTGCGCGACCCACAAAAGGGTATCTTCGCCAGCATCCTCATCATCTATGTCGCGGCAGGCTTGGCCAATGGGTTGTGGAGCAACTTCACCCATCGCCACGTCTTCGTCCTGCTGATGGCATGCGTCCCGCTGGGCAGCTTCCCCTGGCAAGGTATCGGCAGAGATCGCGAACCCACCTCATGAAGCCCAGCCCGTCGTTTGATGAGGTGACCATCGTCTGCGTCACCTACAACAGTTCGACTCTTGCGGAGGCAATGGGCGCAACCCTGGCCGCGTTCCCGCATGTCGTCATCATCGACAACGCCAGCAGCGACGATACCGTGGCGCGCATCACCCGGCATATCCCGCACGCACGCCTGATCAGTCGTAGCGCCAACGCCGGCTATGGCAGCGCCAACAACCAGGCGATGGCAACGGTGCAGACCCCTTTTGCATTGTTGCTGAATCCTGATTGCGTCATCGCCCCGCAGGACCTGCAGTGCCTGCTGGACTGCATGCAGGCGCACCCGCAGGCTGGCGTGGTCGGTCCGCAGAACTGGCGCAGCGAGACGGTCCCGCAGATCTCGCATCGCGAGGCGTTCTTCAAGCCTGATGTCGACAGCACATGTACCGTGCCGGACAAGGTCATCAGCGCCGACTGGATCCACGGCTGTTGCCAGCTGTTGCGAACCCGCGCATTCCGCGACATCGGCGGATTTGATGAGGTATTTTTCCTGTACTACGAGGACGATGACCTCTGCCTGCGCCTGGCCCAGGCCGGCTACCAATGCCTGCTGCAGCCTGCCGCACGCGCTTTCCACAAGGGCGGTGCGTCTTCCACCCCCAGCCTGCGCACCGATTTCATCAAACGCTTCCACTATGCACGCTCGCGCCAGATCGCGATCCGCCGCTATGTCGGCGACGCCGCCGGCCGCATGCACCTGGCCAAGCTGATGGTCGCAGCAGTCCCGGCCGTGGTGGTCTACAGCCTGTTGCTGCGCCGCCGTGACGCGGTCAAATGGGCGGCCTGGGGCTCGGCGGCATTTTCCGCGGCGCTGGGCCTGGACCTGATGCCGGGGCGCGGCAGCCCTGTCAGCCCGGCCAGCGGCACCTGACAATCGCTTTCATGCGTTCTTCTCCGCCGCTGGATACAGTCCATGGCAGAATGCCCTTGCCGGCGAGGGGCTGAACACAGCACCGGCATCCCTCCACATGCAGAGAGCCTTTCATGGAACGCGTCCTGGTCACAGGTGGTGCGGGATTTCTTGGCTCTCATTTATGCGACAGGCTGATCCAGCAAGGCCATGACGTCCTGTGCGTGGACAATTACTTCACCGGCAGCAAGCGCAACGTCGCCCATCTGCTGGGCAATCCCGACTTCGAGCTGCTGCGCCACGACGTCACCTTCCCGCTGTATGTCGAGGTGCAGCGCATCTTCAACCTGGCCTGCCCGGCGTCGCCGGTGCACTACCAGCATGATCCGGTGCAGACCACCAAGACCTCGGTGCATGGTGCGATCAACATGCTGGGCCTGGCCAAACGCCTGGATGCGCGCATCCTGCAGGCCTCCACCAGCGAGGTCTACGGCGACCCGGAAGTGCATCCGCAGCAGGAAGCCTATTGGGGTCGGGTCAATCCGATCGGCGTGCGCAGCTGCTATGACGAGGGCAAGCGCTGTGCCGAAACGCTGTTCTTCGACTACCACCGCCAGCACGCACTGGACATCAAGGTCGTGCGCATCTTCAACACCTACGGCCCACGCATGCACCCCAACGATGGCCGCGTGGTGAGCAACTTCATCGTGCAGGCACTGCGCGGCGAGGACATCACCCTGTTCGGCGACGGCACCCAGACCCGCAGCTTCTGCTATGTGGATGACCTGATCGAGGCGATGCTGCGGATGATGGATACCGAGCGCGGCTTCACCGGTCCAATCAACATCGGCAATCCCGGCGAGTTCAGCATGCTGGAACTGGCCGAGACGGTCGTGCGCCTGGTCGGCAGCCGTTCGCGCCTGGTGTATCGGCCACTGCCCTCGGATGATCCGCGCCAGCGCCAGCCCGACATCGCGCTGGCCCGTGAAAAGCTGGATTGGCAACCCAGGGTCGCACTGGAAGACGGCCTGAAGGAAACCATCGCCTACTTCCGCAAACTGCTGGCCGGAGACAACGCATGACCACCTTCGCCGTCGTCATCACCAACTACAACTACGCCGCCTTCGTCTGCGAGGCGATAGACAGCGCCTTGGCACAGAGCCGTGCTGCAACACAGATCCTGGTGGTGGATGATGGTTCCCGCGATGGCTCGCCGGCGTTGCTGCGCCAGCGCTATGGCGACGATGCGCGGGTCACCTTGCTGTTCGGCGAGAACGAAGGACAGCTGGCCGCATTCCAGCGCGGCGTGGCCGCCGCCACGGCCGACGTGATCTGTTTCCTCGATGCCGATGATCGCTGGAAGCCTGGCTACCTGGAGAAGATCGGTGCGCTCTACGATGCCCGTCGCGACATCGACTTCGTCTTCAGCGACCTGCAGACCTTCGGTGTCGATACGCTGGACATCCGCTATGAGCACAGCACCACGCCCATCGATCTGGGCTATACCGCGATAAGCACCTACTTCCTGGTGCCCTGGTATGGCGCACCGACCTCGGCACTATCGCTGCGCCGCGGCTGGGCCGAGAACGTACTGGACCTGCCGCACAGCTTCCGTCGCCAATGGAAACTGTGCGCCGATGCCTGTGTCGTGCACGGCGCCAGCATCCTGGGGGCGCGCAAGTACTACCTGCCCACCGCCTGCGTGGAGTACCGCACCCATGGCAACAACGGCTGGTGGGCCAGCCGCCGCGAACCCATCAGCCTGTACCGCGACGGCTTGCGCAACTTCGGCATCGTCCGCGTATACGCGGCGCGCAGCGGATTGGACCCAGGGTGCTGCAGCCTGGCCAAACGCGAGTACCGCACCAAACCACAACCAAGCCGCAAGGAACGGCAACGCTACGCCAACATCGCACTGCGCGGGGATGCACCGTGGTGGAAGCGCTACGAACGGGCGATCAGCATCCTGCTCGGGCGTGCCGCCCGCCGCCGCTGAGCGGCGCCCAAAGCCGCGCCCGGTCGATCAACCATTGCTCGCACGTGCACGCCAACGCAGCCGCGATGCGAGGTTATAGGCAAACCAGCGCACGCTCAGGCCGGCGCGGTAGGCTTCGCGGCTCAACCATCCGGAGAAACTGACACCCGGCTTGGCCTTGCGCCCGACCTGGATCACGGATGCAAACAGGTCACCGCTACGCACCACGCCGGGCTTGAGCCCCAGGCATTCCACGCCGTGCAGCCAGGCCAGGTCCATGTAGTCGTCGACCGGCAACACCCAGCGATCGGCATGACGAAGCAGCTTTTCCGCCGCCGACGGTGCCAGGTAGTAACCGAAGGTGCACAAGGGACTGCGCCAGTAACGATGCAATACGAAGTCACCGAACTGCACCCAGGGCGAACTGGGCCGGGCCGCCGCATGCAGGCGGAAATAACCTACCGAGTCCGGGAGTGACGGCAGGTCACGCAGGACGTCGACGAAACGCGGATCAATGACGATATCGTCTTCCAGCACGATCATCGGCCGGCCGCTGTCCACGCACTTTTGCCACAACAGATAGTGGCTGGCCCAGCAGCCGATCTCGCCGGGACGGAACGGGCGACCCTTGCAGGCCAGCCGACGCTTCTCGTCCACTTTCGCAAACAGCGGGTGCGGCTCACTGCCATTGACGGCATCCCGTACCGTCACCTCGAGGCCCAGCGCCGCCGCCTGCTGCAGGATCGAGGCACGACGATCGACCGATGCCGGCAGGTTGATGACATACAAGGGGATATCAGCGGACGGCCGGGTCATTGCGCGAAGCGATCCTGGAGAAGAATCAACACAGGCTCCCGACGCTTCAGGAGCCATCCTGAGCACAGCTGCGAGCCATGATAGTACCTGATCAGCAAGCGTCCATCCCTCGTTCATACCTGCCCGCCAGCGCATTGCGACGGGGCCTTCCTTTCATCGGCAGCAGCGCCGCCGGCTTGACCGGATTTCGACGAAATCCAGGTTCTGCCGTCTAGTCCGCTTTCAACAAACGCGCATAGAAGAAGCCGTCACCACCCTGCTCGCCCGGCAGCCGCTGACGGCTGCCGGCAACGTCGTGCCCGAAGGCATCAGGCAAGGCCTGCACCCGTGCATCAGGGGTACGGGCGAGGAACTCGGCCACCTGCTGGCCGTTCTCCTGGCGCAGGATCGAGCAGGTCGAATAGAGCAGCACGCCACCCGGGCGCAGCACCGTCCAGAGTGCGTCCAGCAGCCGCGCCTGCAATGCAGCCAGCGCACTGATGTCCTCGGCGCGACGATGCAGCAGCACATCGGGTTGGCGACGGATGATGCCAGTGGCCGAACAGGGCGCATCCAGCAATACCGCATCGAATGCCACGCCATCCCACCAGGCGGCGGTATCGACGGCATCCACCGCCAGTACCTGCGCCTGCGCACCGACGCCGGTACGGGCGAAGGTTTCGCGGATGCGCTGCAGGCGTCGTGCATCCACATCCAGCGCCAGCAACCGCAACGAGGGATCGCGTTCAAGCAGATGCGCGGACTTGCCGCCCGGCGCGGCGCAGGCATCGAGCACACGCGCCGCGGACGGCGCCTGCAAGGCATCGGCCACCTGTTGCGCGGACAGATCCTGCACCGATACCGCCCCCTGTGCGAAACCCGGCAGACTTGCCACCGGCACGGCAACCGGCAGGCGCACCGCGTCGGCGGACAAGGGCTCGGCCACGGCGTCGATGCCGGCCTCGGCCAACAGCACCAGATAGGCATCGCGCGCATATTGCTGCCGATTCACCCGCAGCCACATCGGTGCCGGCTGCAGGCTTTGCGTGATGATTTCAGACGCCTGCTGCGGCCAGTCACGACGCACCTGTGCCAACAACCATGCCGGCCACGCATCCTCGGCGCGTGCCTCGGCAAAGCCTTCGCGCTGCGCGCGGCGCAGCAGCGCGTTGACCATGCCGGCCTGCCGCTCACGGCCCAGCGCGCGCGCCGCGTCCACCGTCGCCGACAGCGCGGCGTGGGCGGGCAGCTGCAGAACATCCAACTGTGCGAAGCCCGCCATCAGCAATGCGCGCAGATCGCTGTCGCGTGCGCCCAGCGGCTTCTGCAACCACTGCCGCAGCGCCTGATCGTAGACCGCGCGCCGACGCAACACGGCAAAACAGATGGCTTCCAGCAGTGCCCGGTCACGACCATCGTCGAGCCTGGGCAGGGCCGCACCGAGTTCGGCTTTCAACGAGCGGCCTTTGCCGATGACGGCCGCCAGCACCTTGGCCGCCAGCGCGCGGGTCTGCACGCCGGGCTGTGCCGCCGCGGATTTTCCCCACGGCGAAGAACTCACCACCGTCATCGCCTCAGCCCTCGACCCGCAGATCGCGGCGCGCGTTGAGGTAGTCCGCCGCGGTGATCGCCTTGCCGCCTTCGCGCTGCACCACACGCAGGCGCAACGCGCCCTGCCCGCAGGCGATGTCGATACCCTCGCGCGTGGCGCCGATCACCGTGCCCGGGGCCTGGCCATGATTGTCGTCAATGGCGACCGCGCCGTGGATGCGTACCCGCTCGCCGGCCAGCATGGCCTCGGCCACCGGCCACGGATTGAAGGCGCGCACGCGGCGCGCCAGCGCAGCTGCCGGCTCCGCCCAATCGAGCCTGGCTTCAGCCTTGTCCAGCTTGTGTGCATAGGTGACGCCCGCTTCCGGCTGGCGCTGCGGCACCGGCTTGAGGCCAGCGCGCAACAGCCCAAGACCGTCGGACAGCACCTGCGCGCCCAACTGTGCCAGGCGGTCATGCAACTGGCCACCGGTATCGGTGTCGCTGATCGGGGTGTGCTGGCGCAACAACACCGGGCCGGTATCCAGCCCTGCTTCCATCTGCATCAGGCAAACGCCAGTCTCGGCGTCGCCGGCCTCGATCGCGCGCTGGATGGGCGCCGCACCGCGCCAACGCGGCAACAGCGAGGCATGTACGTTCCAGCAACCATGGGTCGGAATGGCCAGCACCGCCTTGGGCAGGATCAGGCCGTAGGCCACCACAATCATCAGGTCCGGCTGCAGGTCACGCAGCTGCTGCTGGGCTTCGGCGGTCTTCAGGCTCTCCGGCTGGAACACGGGGATGCCGCGCGCGATGGCGTCCAGCTTCACCGGCGAGGGCATCAGCCCGCGACCACGCCCAGCCGGGCGATCCGGTTGGGTGTAGACCGCTACCACTTCATGCTGGCGCGCAGCGGCAGCCAACGAGGCAACGGCGAATTCCGGCGTACCGGCGAAGATGATTTTCATTGGGCGGGGATTCGCTATTCGGGATCCGGGATTGGCAAGAACAACGCAGCGGCAGCTGCCAACAATCGCGAATCAAAAAAGGAGCGTGCAGGTCAAGGAGATAGAACAGAGCGCCAGGACATCCGGGAGGCGCGGCACAACCTGCTCTTGCCAATCCCCAATCCCGACGCCCCGATCCCACCCTTGAATCAGGCTACGTGCTTGCGCGACTTGGCCAGCTTCTTGCGCACCATTTCGCGCTTGAGCGGCGACAGGTAGTCGATGAACAGCTTGCCGTCCAGGTGATCCATCTCGTGCTGGATGCAGGTGGCCAACAGCTCATCGGCGGCCAGCTCCTGCGGCTTGCCCTCACGGTCGAGGAAGCGCACCACGATGGAATCGGCACGGGTGACATCGGCATAGATGCCCGGTACCGACAGGCAGCCTTCCTGATAGACGCGGCCGCCTTCGCTGGCGCTGACGATTTGCGGATTGATGAATACCTGCGGCTCGTTGTGCTCTTCGCTGACGTCGATGACCATGAAGCGCTTATGGACGTCCACCTGGCTGGCGGCCAGGCCGATGCCGGGAGCGTCGTACATGGTCTGCAGCATGTCGTCGATCAACTGCTGGAAGGCCGGCGTGGTCACTTCGGCAGCCTCGACAAGGGCCGCCTTGGTGCGCAGGCGCGGGTCTGGGAACTCAAGAATGGGCAGGAGGGCCATGGCGATACCAATCTGGGATGCCGCTTATTTCGGCAAGATGTCCCAATTCTACCGCTTGCGCTTGCCCGGCGCGCCCGTTTCTGCAATATAGTGCGACAACCTGTTGGGGAATCAGGCAGATCGCAACCATGTTGAAACAATTACGTACGGTCGCCGCCGTGGCGATGCTGACCGTCACGACCTATGCCGTGGCCGTCGAAATGAACGGCACTCACCCTGACACCTACGTGGTGCGCAAGGGCGATACTTTGTGGGACATATCGGCACGTTTCCTGAAGAAGCCGTGGCTTTGGCCGGAAATCTGGCAGGCCAACCCGCAGGTCAAGAATCCGCACCTGATCTATCCGGGCGACGTTCTGAGCCTGGCCTATCTGGACCGCGTGACGGCCCAGCCCGGCCCGCGCCAGGAAGCCCCGATCACCGGCGTACCGCTGTCGGACGTTGAGCCTTTCCTTAAGAACCTGAACGTCGTCGACAGCTTCGAAGACCTGCCCTATGTGGTCGGCCTGGAAGACAACCGCCTGCGCGCCAGCGCCGGGCAGAAGGCCTATGTCATGGGCCTGGACGGTGCACAGGCCGGCCAGCGCTACATGGTGGTGCGTCCGACCGTGCGCTTTGCCCAACCCAAGCCGACCGAGGACCTGGACAACCGCGGCAAGGTCACCCCGGGCAGCGGCAACCTCTGGGGCAGCTTCATTGCCACCAATGACCGCAACGAGGTGCTCGGCTACGAGCTGGCCCAGGTCAATGTCGGCACCCTGACCCAGGTCGCCAGCGGCGATGTGCAGGCCTCCACCCTGCAGTTGGAAGCCAGCGGCAGCGAAGTGCGCCGGGGCGACCGCCTGATGCCGGTACAGATCAACCCGTATGACCTGCAGTTCATCCCGCATGCCCCGGCCACCGCCCCGGCACCGGGCCAGCTGCGCGTGCTTGCCGTGACCGACACCTTCACCAGCGGCGGCCCGCGCGATGTCATCGCCATCTCCGGCGGCGCACGCGAGGGCATCAACAACGGCACGGTGTTCTCGATCTGGCGCAGCGGCAGCCACGTTGCCCACCGCATGCAGTACCCGGGCTCTTCGCGTGCCGACGACGCACTGAAGGGTGGCGCAGGCCGGGTTGCCCTGCCGGACGAGTATGCGGCCCATGCGATGGTGTTCCGCACCTTCGACAAGGTCAGCTACGCACTCATCATGGAAGGCACCAAGCCGGCGCGCCTTGGCTACGAGCTGAAGCACCCGGACGCGCAGTAAGCGCTAGCCTTACGCTTCAAGACAACGGCGCCCGAGGGCGCCGTTGTTGTTTGCAGCGGCAGGCTGGGGCATGCCTCGAACAATCATCGCTGCTCCCCCCACCCTGCCCTGTTGCCCCGACCTGCTGGCCCTGGCCCTTGCCGGCGGCCCCCTGTCCGCGTTGCGCAGACTGCTCGACCAGCACGGCAACAGCAGCGCCGCGATGGCCGCCGGCAAGGAAGGCTGGCAGGCGGCGGGCTGCACACCGGCCCAGTGCCAGGCCCTGGCAAAGCCTGCTGCCGACGACTGGGCGCGCGCCAACGCGTGGCTGGCCGACGATGCACACCACCTGATCGGCTGGGGTGACCCGGATTACCCATCCCTGCTGCGCGACAGCCCCAATCCGCCACTGGCATTGTTCCTGGCCGGCAACCCCACGAGTCTCTGGCAACCGGCGATCGCCATCGTCGGCAGCCGCATGCCCAGCGCCGGCGGTCGCGACATCGCCCGCGACTTCGCCTCCGCCCTGGCGGGGCACGGCCTCACCATTGCCAGCGGCCTGGCCGCCGGCATCGACGCCGCCGCGCACCGGGCAGCACTTGCCTGCAACGGCAGTACCTATGCGGTGATCGGCACCGGCCCTGACCTGGCTTACCCCCGCCATCACCGCCAATTGCAGGCGCAGATCGCCGCCGCAGGTGCCGTCATCAGCGAATACCCGCCCGGCACACCGCCGCGCAGCGGCCAGTTCCCTGCGCGCAACCGGCTGTTGGCAGCACTGGCACTGGGCACCGTGGTGATCGAGGCCGCTGAACGCTCCGGCGCGCTGATCACCGCCCGCCTGGCCAGCGAAGCCGGGCGCGAGATCTTTGCCGTGCCCGGTTCCATCCATAACCCGATGGCGCGCGGCTGCCATCGGCTGATACGCGAAGGTGCAACCTTGGTGACACACATCGACGACATTCTTGAAGGCGTGGCCAATCTGGCCGGCGAACTGGCCTGCGCCTTGCAAACCCGGCTTCAGACCCCCATCTCCCCTGTACCGTCCGGCCAGCACCCGGCCGTCACGCCACCGGACCCAGACTACCAGCGATTGTGGGATGCCTTGGGTTATGACCCAACCGGTATGGATTTACTGATCGAGCGCACTGGATTGACGGCCGCCAGCCTGTCCTCCATGCTGCTGCTCATGGAATTGGAAGGGAGGGTGTCGTCCGCGCACGGCCGTTACACCCGCACCTGAAGGTTTCTTCACCTCCACAGCGCCGATGGCGCAGGCCGAGGGGCAATGAAAGAGAGCATCCTGGACGTCCTGCTGTACCTGTTTGAACACTATTTCAGCGAAGATGCTGATCTCATCCGAGACCGCGACTCGCTACAGAACGGCCTGATCCAGGCCGGTTTCAGTCCCGCCGAGATCAACAAGGCCTTCGACTGGCTCGATGCCTTGGCAGAACAACGCCCAGCGGTGGCACAGCCACGCGTTGACGGGCCGGTGCGCGTATTCCATGGCCCGGAGCTGGACAAGCTTGATGTGGAAAGCCGCGGCTTCCTGCTGTTTCTTGAACAGCAGCGCATCCTTGACGCCGACCAGCGCGAACTGGTGCTGGATCGCGCCATGGCCCTGGACCAGGACGAACTGGATCTGGACGACCTGAAGTGGGTGGTGCTGATGGTGCTGTTCAACCAGCCCGGCGCGGAAGCCGCCTATGCATGGATGGAAACCCAGATGTTCGTCGACGAACCCGAACCCCTGCACTAAGCCCGGCAACGGCGTGCAGGGATGCATAAGGACAACACCTACGTGAGCCAGTGGTTCTACGCCGAGGGCAACCGCGAACGCCGCGGCCCGATCAGCGACGAGGATATCGTCGCGCTGTTCCATTCCCGTCGCATCGACGAGGACACCCTGGTCTGGCGCGAGGGCGCCGGCGACTGGCAGCCGCTGCGCGATTTCGCCAGCGAGCTTGGGCTCACACTGGAACGGACGGCCCCGGCAAGCCCGCAGCCGGTTCCGCCAGCATTGCCGCAGGGCCCGCACGCAATCCACAGCGCCACCTCGGCGGCGCCGCGGCCGGGAATGTCCGGTTGCGCGATTGCCGGCATCATCGCGGCGGTGGTCGGGGTCATCCTGCTGGCCGTTGCCGGCATTCTCGCGGCCATTGCCGTGCCGGCTTACCAGGAGTATCTGCTGCGCTCCAAGACCACCATGGTGCAGGGCCAGCTGCTCGACCTGAAACAACAGGTGGTCGCGTTCGTGGCCGCCAACGAGCGCTGCCCGATCAACGACGACGAAGGCTTCGGCAGCCCGGAAAGCTATGCCGACGGCGACATCGCCCAGGTCCGTATCGGCCGTCTCGAAGAGGCGCATTGCGGGCTGGAAGCACGCCTGCACGCGCCCAAGCAGGCCCAGCTTGACGGCAGAAGCATCTGGCTCGACTACGATACGCAGACCGGCACGTGGCAATGCAGCTCCGATGTCGAAGACCGATACCTGCCAAGCAACTGTCGCGGTTGATTGGCAACGGCTACAACTTTCATGGGGAAAATGATGAGTCAGTGGTACTACGCTGATGCCCAGCGCGAGCGGCATGGTCCGATTGAAGCGGACGCCCTCCGCGATAAATTCCGCGCGGGCGAGATCGACCTGGACACCCTGGTATGGCGCGAAGGCATGCCGCAGTGGCAGTCACTCTCAACGGTGACCGACGAACTGCAGCTGTTGGCGCAGGCCAACACCGGCATCGACCTGCGCAACGACTATGCCGCCATCGAAAGCGGCGAGGCGCTGGTAGCCCCGGTCACTGCGGCCGAAGCCCCGGTGTCGACCGACACCGATGCGCATTCCCCCTATGCCGCGCCCGCCAGCCGTCCTCAGGATGTGGACCCGGCGGCGGTACAGGGCGGGTTAGTGGTGCAAGCAGGCTTCTGGAAGCGTGTCGCCGCCTATTTCATCGACTATGTGATCATGACGATGTTCACCTACATCGTGCTGATCCCGCTGAGCATCCTCGGCGCGATTGTCGGCGGTGTGGCCGGCAGCTCGGACTCCGCCGCCGGCTCCATTGGCATGATCGTGACCATGGGCGTCGGTTACCTGCTGATCTTCGCCGGCAACCTGATGTATCCGGCATGGATGCATTCGTCCAAGTACCAAGCCACGCTGGGCAAGATGGCCGTGGGCATCAAGGTAGTGCGCAGCAACGGTGAGCGCCTGACCCTGGGTCGCGCGGTGGGCCGCTTCTTCGCCTACCTCCTGAGCAGCATCACCCTGTGCATCGGCTTTGTGATGGCCGCCTTCACCGAGCGCAAGCAGGCCCTGCATGACATCATCTGCGACACCCTGGTGGTGGACAAGTTCGCCTTCACCGAACATCCGGAGTGGCAGCAACAGGGCCTGGGCACGGTCACCATCGTGATCCTGTCGCTGGTTGGCCTGGGCATGCTTTGCCTGATCGGGCTTGTGGTGATCATTGGCATTGCCGCAGCTGGCTTCAACTGACAAATTGCCGGGGGCGGCTTGACACAAGCCCCTCCGGCATGATTCCTCTAATAAGGAACCAAGCTGAACGCCCGGGCCGCAACCCGGGCGTCGGCTTATGCACAACCCAAACATCGGCTTCACTATCGTCCCGGTTTAAGCCACCCTAGCGCCCCCACACGGGCGTTCCGCCCCAAGAATGTACTGACATGCCCAAGCACCTGCTCATCGTCGAATCACCGGCCAAGGCCAAGACGATCAATAAATACCTCGGCAAGGACTACACGGTCCTGGCCTCGTATGGGCATGTGCGCGACCTGGTCCCCAAGGAAGGCGCGGTTGACCCCGAGAACGGGTTCGCCATGCGTTATGACCTGATCGAGAAGAACGAGAAGCACGTCGAAGCCATCGCCAAAGCCGCAAAGGGCGCCGATGACATCCTGCTGGCGACCGACCCGGATCGCGAGGGTGAAGCCATCAGCTGGCATATCGCCGAGATCCTGAAGCAGCGCGGCCTGTCCGATGGCAAGCCGATGCAGCGCGTGGTCTTCACCGAAATCACCCCGCGTGCGATCAAGGAAGCCATTGCCCAGCCGCGCGAGATCGCCTCGGACCTGGTCGATGCCCAGCAGGCACGGCGCGCGCTGGACTACCTGGTCGGCTTCAACCTGTCGCCGGTGCTGTGGCGCAAGGTGCAGCGTGGCCTGTCCGCCGGCCGCGTGCAGAGCCCGGCGCTGCGCATGATCGTCGAGCGCGAGGAAGAGATCGAAGCCTTCATCTCGCGCGAGTACTGGAGTATCGAGGCCGCCTGTGCGCATCCTTCGCAGCACTTCAATGCCCGCCTGATCAAGCTGGACGGACAGAAGTTCGAGCAGTTCACCATTACCGATGGCGACACCGCCGAGGCCGCGCGCCTGCGCATCCAGCAGGCGGCGCAGGGCGCGCTGCATGTCACCGATGTGGCCAGCAAGGAGCGCAAGCGCCGCCCGGCCGCGCCCTTCACCACCTCCACGCTGCAGCAGGAAGCCTCGCGCAAGCTCGGCTTCACCACCCGCAAGACCATGCAGGTGGCGCAGAAACTGTACGAAGGCGTGGCGATCGGCGACGAAGGCACCGTTGGCCTGATCACGTACATGCGTACCGACTCGGTGAGCCTGTCGCAGGACGCGCTGGCCGAGATCCGCGACGTGATTGCCCGCGACTACGGCATCAGCTCGCTGCCGGACAAGCCCAACACCTACACCACCAAATCCAAGAACGCGCAGGAAGCCCACGAAGCCGTGCGCCCGACCTCCGCGTTGCGTACCCCAGCGCAGGTGGGCAAGTACCTCACCGATGACGAGCGCAAGCTGTACGAGCTGATCTGGAAGCGCGCCGTCGCCTGCCAGATGATCCCGGCTACCTTGAACACCGTCAGCGTCGACCTGTCGGCCGGCAGCGAGCACGTGTTCCGCGCCAGCGGCACCACCGTGGTGGTGCCCGGCTTCCTTGCCGTGTACGAGGAAGGCAAGGACAGCAAGAGCGCCGAGGACGAGGACGAAGGCCGCAAGCTGCCGCTGATGAAGCCCGGCGACCGCGTGCCGCTGGACCGTATCGTCGCCGACCAGCATTTCACCCAGCCGCCGCCGCGCTACACCGAAGCGGCACTGGTCAAGGCGCTTGAGGAATACGGCATCGGCCGTCCGTCCACCTACGCCTCGATCATCCAGACCCTGCTGTTCCGCAAATACACCGAGATGGAAGGCCGCAGCTTCAAGCCAACCGACGTCGGCCGCGCGGTCAGCAAGTTCCTGTCCAGCCACTTCACCCAGTACGTCGACTACGACTTCACCGCCAAGCTCGAGGACGAGCTGGATGCGGTGTCGCGCGGCGAGGAAGAGTGGGTGCCGCTGATGGAACGCTTCTGGGGCCCGTTCAAGGAACTGGTCACCGACAAGAGCGAATCACTGGACCGCACCGATGCCGGCAGCGCGCGCGTGCTCGGCCCGGACCCGGTCAGCGGCAAGGACGTCACCGCTCGTATCGGCCGCTTCGGCCCGATGGTGCAGATCGGCACCGTCGATGATGAGGAAAAGCCCAAGTTCGCCTCGCTGCAGCCGGGCCAGAGCATCTACTCGATCAGCCTGGAAGAAGCACTCAAGCTGTTCGACATGCCGCGCAAGCTTGGCGCCGACGCCAATGGCGAGGAAGTCACCGTCGGCATCGGCCGCTTCGGCCCGTTCGCCAAGCGCGGCAGTACCTATGCCTCGCTGACCAAGGAAGACGATCCCTACAAGATCGACCTGGCCCGCGCCGTGTTCCTGATCGAAGAGAAGGAAGAAATCGCCCGCAACCGCATCATCAAGGAGTTCGAGGGTTCGGACATCCAGGTGTTGAACGGTCGCTTCGGCCCCTACATCAGCGACGGCAAGATGAACGGCAAGATTCCCAAGGACCGCGAACCCGCCTCGCTGACCCTGGCCGAAGTCGAGCAGCTGATGGCCGAAACCGGCAAGCCGGTGCGCAAGGGCTTCGGCAAGAAGGCCGCCAAGAAGACCACGGTCAAGAAGGAAGCCGCACCGAAGAAGGCCGCCGCGAAGAAGGCTACGGCCAAGAAGACGGCCACCAAGAAAGCCGCGACCAAAAAGACCGCGGCGAAGAAGGCCACCAAGAAGACCGTCGCCAAGAAGGCAGTGAAGAAGTCGGCCGCCGACGACGCACCGCCGTTCTGAACCTGCACTTCCTTCTCCCTCCGGGAGAAGGTGTCCGAAGGACGGATGAGGGTAGGCTTTGCTCCCGAGGGTGGGAACCAGCACTGCTACTGCTTTCATCTCCCCTCCCCCGCCAACAAGCGGATAATCAGCAGTACCCGCAGCAGGCCGCCCACCGGGCGGCCTTTGCTTTGCGTCCTTTCGCGGACCAGCGCCATCGAACGCGCTGGCCCTCCAACGGTGCTGACCATGCTCGAACTCGACCTGCACAGCGTCGTCCCGGCCCTTCAAGCCGGCGGCGTGATCGCCTACCCGACCGAAGCGGTCTGGGGCCTGGGCTGTGATCCTTCCAACGAAACCGCGGCGATGAAGCTGCTGGCGCTGAAACAGCGCCCGGTCGAGAAAGGCATGATCCTGATCGCCGCCAGTCCGGCGCAGTTGGAGGGTTGGGTGCAGCTGGATGCCTTGGCAGACGATCGCCGGCAAGTGGTGCTGGAAAGCTGGCCCGGCGCCAACACATGGATCGTCCCGGCCGGCCCACGTGCGCCACACTGGATTACTGGCGAGCACACCGGCATCGCGGTACGGGTCAGCGCGCATCCGCTGGTACAGGCCCTGTGCAAGGCCTGGGGCGGCCCGCTGGTATCAACCAGTGCCAACCTCGCCGGCGAGCCCCCGGCGCGCTCCCGTGAGCAGCTGGACCCTGCCCTGCTGGTCCTGCTGGATGGCCTGCTGGACGGGGCCACCGGCGGCCTTGCCCAACCGACCCGCATCCGCGTGGCCGCCACTGGCGAAGTCCTGCGCGACTGAGCGCCAAGCGCGTCACCCGTAGTGCCGAACCATGCTCGGCAGGAGCTTCACCGGCAAAGCCACAGCCGAGCATGGCTCGGCGCTACAGGGCAATACCGGCAATACCGGCAATACCGGCAATACCGGCAATACCGGCAATACCTGAAAAGCCTACCCCTCCCCAACCCTCCCCTTGGCTACGCCAAAGGGAGGGAGCAAAAACGTAGTGCCGAGCCATGCTCGGCAGGGGCTTCACCGGCAAAGCCTCAGCCGAGCATCGCTCGGCGCTACAGGAGCGAGACCCCGCATTGTCAGCTTGGCGGCTGACGCCGCTCCCACAACCACACTATCGCTGCCGTCATGGCACACTGCCGGCATGCGCGCTCGCCTGCCCCTGCTCGGTTGCCTGATCTGGTTGCCCGGTGCGGCCATGGCGGTTGACCCGCCTCCCGCCAGCCCGGCAGACAATGTCCGCATCTACCGCTGTGTCGGCAGCAACGGCGCGGTGTCGCTGCAGGATGCGCCCTGCACCAAGGCCGCCCAGCAGCAGGTGCTGGATATGACGCGACCGAAAGATCCACCACCGCGGCAGGCCACCACAGCACCGACACCTACAACCGCAGCAGTGATCCAGCGCGAAGTGCGGGTAGTCACGGTGCAGCCGCCGCAGCCGATGTACGAATGCGTCACCAGCGAAGGCGAGCGCTATACCAGCGACAACAACGACGGCAATCCGCGCTGGGTACCGACCTGGGGCTACGCCTACCCGAGCCACCACGGTCCCGGCCACGGCGGTCCACACCCGCCGCGACCACCCGCTGGCGGCGGCATCCCGTGGCAAGCCGGCGTCGCGGTTCCGATGGGTTCGGTGCTGGTGCGCGACAGCTGCCATGCGCTGCCACCGCAGGAAGTCTGCGCGCGGCTGCGCGACCGGCGCTGGGAACTGATCCGCCGTTACAACAGCGCGTTGCAGAGCGAGCGCCAGCAATTGATGCGCGAACAACGCGGCATCGACGCGCGGCTTGAACAGGATTGCGGGGGAACCTGATGCGCTGCCTGGTCGCATTGTTGATGCTTGCCAGTGCCTCGGCGCAGGCCGGCGAGATCGTGTTCTACCGCTGCACCGATGCCAGCGGGGCACTCACCGTGCAGAACATGCCGTGCCCGAAGGGCATGCAAACACAGAGCCGAAAAGTCATGCAGGCCGTGGAAACCCCGCCTCCACCGCCACCGCTTGCAGTCCCGCTCCCTCCAGCGCTGCCGCAATTGATGGCAGCGCCCGTTGTCGCGCCGCCGGAACCGGCGAAGCCAGTGGTGGTGGCCCCGCCACCGGTACCGCTGCCCGACCTGTTCCAATGTCGCACCCGCGAAGGCCAGACCTATTTCAGCGAAAGCAGTGAGCCACCCTCACGCTGTGTGGCGATGCAGGTCACCGGTCTGGATGGCAACCCGAACACCGGTGCCGGTGAGGCCTGCGAGGTCATGCGCGACACCTGCACGGCGATCGACCCGGCGCAGCGCTGCGCCACCTGGCAACAATGGGTCAACGAGGCGGAGTCGGCATGGCGCTTTGCAGCCGCCAGCCAGGCCGAGCAGCTGCAAAAGCACCATCAACGCCTGCAGTCACTGTTTGAAGGCAGCGACTGCAGCATTCAGAAGCCGTAGCGCAGGAAACCACCGTCCACCGCGATGCATTCGCCGGTGACATAGCTCGATGCCGGCAGGCACAGGAAGCCCACCGCAGCGGCCACCTCTTCCGGTTCACCGATGCGCCGCATCGGCGTGCGCGCGATCACTTCATCGTAGTAGTCGGCATCGGACAACGGCCCGGAAGTACGCCGGGTGCGGATGTACCACGGCGCCACCGCGTTGACGCGGATGCCATCCTCGGCCCACTCGCAGGCCAGGTTGCGGGTCATCTGCTGCATCGCCGCCTTGGTCATGCCGTAGACCACGCCACTGCGCACGTGGGTGATGCCGGAGACGCTGCCGACATTGACGATGGCCGAGGAGGCATGCCGGGTCAGCAGCGGGTGCGCATAGCGGCACAGCTCGAAGGCCGAGAACAGGTTGGTCTCGAAGATTCCGCGCCACTCATCCTCGGAGTATTCGATTGCCGGCTTGGTGATGTTGCCGCCGGCATTATTGACCAGGATGTTCAGGCCATCACTGTGGTCTTCGACCCAATCAAGGATCTCCTGCCGATCCTGGTCATCGCTGACGTCGGCTGACAGGGCGTGGATGGCACGTTCGGGAAACGCATCAGCCAGTTCATCGCGTGCGGTTTCCAGCGCATCGCTGTCGCGCCCGACGATCAGCACATCGGCACCGAAACCCAGCAGTTCACCTGCGATAGCCAGGCCGATGCCGGCACTGGCACCGGTGACCAAGGCGGTTTGCCCATCCAGGCGCCAACGCTGCGGGTTCATTGTGTTTCCTCATCGATGCGGGGGGCGGCGCCCATGAAAGGACGCTGCGGGAAGATGGGGCTAGGATAGCTGCCTGAGCCCAGCGGAGCATGCCAATGAAGCGCTTTTCCCTGTTGATCCTGCCATTGCTGCTTGCCCTGGCAGCGTGCAAGCCACAAGCGCCGGATACCGAGCGCCGTCCTGACCCGCAGGCCACCGCTCTGCGTGATGCGATGAAGAAGGACCTGGATCAGGCCAAGGCCACCGCAGCAGCGGCCGAGCAGGCCAGCAAGGCGCAGCAGGCCGAGTTGGATGCGGCAATTGGCGGCACCGAGACCGCCAAGTAGAGCGCGTCACCTGTAGTGCCGAGCCATGCTCGGCAGGGGCTTTACCGCAAAGATCCCTGTAGTGCCGAGCCATGCTCGGCATTGGGGCTTCCCGGGAAAGCCTCTGCCGAGCATGGCTCGGCACTACAGCGCACTGCTTGGAAAGCCTCCGCCGAGCATGGCTCGGCACTACAGAGCAGAAACAACAACGCCGCCCAACGGCGGCGTTGTTGTTGCACATCACGCAGGCGCGCTTACAAGCCGCAGAAGCAATACGCCAGCGACTTCACCGGTGCGCCATTGCGGTCCTTCACTGCGTCCTCGACGAAGCGCAGCTGGGTGTCCAGCTCCGGCATCTGCTTGGCAATCAGCATGCGCGCAATGCCCGAGTCGGCCAACATCCAGGCGCCTGCGCGGCTGCCGGCAAAGCCGGTCATGAACTGCGCGAACGGGGTCGCAGCCTTCTCGATGTAGCGCACGCGGAACTTGTCGCCTTCACCAAGCTTGGCGCGCTCTGCCGCAAAGGCAACGGCCGCCTTCAAACCACCGAAGGCATCCACCAGGCCGCGCTCCTTGGCCTGCGCACCGCTCCACACGCGGCCGCGTGCGACTTCATCCACCGCTTCAACCGGCTTGTTGCGTGCCGCTGCCACCTTGCCGGTGAAATCGGCATAGCCCTTGTTGATCACCGACTGGATCACCTGGCCAACGGCCGGGTCCATCGGCCGGGTCACGTCGAACGCACCCGCAAAACGGGTGGTGCCGACACCGTCGGTGTGCACGCCGATCTTGTCCAGGCTGCGGGCGAAGTTCGGGATCATGCCGAAGATGCCGATCGAGCCGGTGATGGTGGATTCGTCGGCATAGATGCGGTCGGCGTTCATGCTGATCCAGTAACCACCGGATGCAGCCATGTCACCCATCGACACCACCACCGGCTTGCCGGCGGCCTTGAGCGCTTCCACTTCACGGCGGATCTGCTCGGAGGCGAACACTTCGCCACCCGGCGAGTCCACGCGCAGCACCACGGCCTTCACGTCGTCGTCGTCGCGTGCCTCGCGCAGCAGCGCCGAGGTCGAGACGCCGCCGATACGGCCAGCCGGCAGGTCACCACCGGAGATCTCACCTTCGGCCACCACCACGGCTACCTGCGGACGCGAGTCCATCGGCGAGCGGCGTGCGTCGAGTTGGGTCAGGTAGTCGCCCAGGCCAATCTGGCGGTAGCCACCGTCAGCATCGCCATCGGCCACGCCGCGCTCGGTGAGCAGTGCGTCCACTTCCTCGCGGGTCTTCAGACCGTCCACCAGCTTCTGCTGCAGGGCGAAGCGGGCCAGGTCACCTTCGGCGGCGGCAATGCCTTCGGGCAGGGTGTCGATGCCGGCGGCCAGCTGCGCGGCGTCGAGCTTGCGTGCCTTGGCGATGTCGCCCAGGTAGCGCTGCCACACGTCGTTCATCCAGAACAGGTCGGCTTCCTTGGCCTGCGGCGAGGCGGCGTCGAGCACATAGGGCTCAGCCGCGGACTTGAACTCGCCCACCTTGAACAGGTGCACGTCCACGCCCAGCTTGTCCTGCAGGCCACTGCGGAAGTACTGGCGATAACGGCCCAGGCCTTCCAGCAACAGGCCGCCCATCGGGTCGAGGTAGACCTCATCGGCCTGCGCGGCCAGCAGGTACTGCGACTGGCCCATGTTTTCGCTGAAGGCCACGACCTGCTTGTTGGCCGCACGCAGATCCTGCAACGCGGCGGTCACTTCACGCATCGAAGCGAAACCACTGGGCTGCAGCTTGTCCAGCTGCAGCACCACGCGGTTGATCTTCTTGTCGTCCTTGGCCGCTTCGATGGCGCGGATCAGATCGCGCAGCTGCAGCTCTTCGGCATTGGTTTCACCCAGTGCCTTGCCCAGCGCGCGGCTGAGCGGGTCGGTGCTGTACTGCTCGACCAGACGGCCTTCCGGCGCGATCACCAGGGTGGTGCCTTCCTGCAGCACCGTCGTCGACGAAGCACCCTTGCCCACGGCAACCATCAAGCCGATCAGGATCAGGAACAGCAAGCCGAAGAACAGCAGGTTGAGGATCAACCGACGGGTGAAGTTCATCACGTCCCAGATGCCGATGAAGAAGCTGGCAACGGGATTGCGGCGTGGCACAGGAGGGGGATTCATGGACGCTCCGATTGGGGCTGGTTGCAAGTCAGGATACGCATAACCGGACGCAGCCGGCATGGCCTTTAAGTCAGGGGGCGCCCTGACGGATCAGCCGGCCGCTGCTGACCCGCAGCCGCCAGCCCAACAGCACCGCCGCCACGGTCAAGCCCATGATCAGGCCGATCCACATGCCCTGCGGGCCCCAGCCCAGGCCAAGGCCCAGTCCGGCGCCCAGCGGCATGCCCACGCCCCAGTAGGCGAACATGGCGATGAACATCGGCACGCGGGTGTCCTTGAGTCCGCGCAGGGCACCCGCTGACAGCACCTGGATGCCATCGGGGATCTGGAAGGTGGCCGCATACAACAACAAGGTGGAGGCCAAAGCGGCCACCGCAAGGTCATCGGTATACAGCCCCACCACCGCGTCATGGCCCAGCAACAAGGCGGTGATCGACACCAGCTGGGTCACCAGCACGATGGCGTAGCCGGCCCAGGTGGCGCGGCGCACGCCGAGCGGATCGTTGCTGCCGACCGCATGGCCGACGCGCACGGTGGTGGCCTCGGCCACGCCCATCGGGATCATGAAGCACAGCTGTGCCACGTTGATCGCGATCTGGTGGGCGCTGGCCTCGGTGGCACCGATACGGCCAATCAACAACGCGGTGATGATGAACAGACCGCCTTCCATCAGCACGGTGATGCCGATCGGCAGGCCGGTACGCAGCAGGTCCCAGATCGCGCGCGGGCGCGGCAGTTCGAAATGACTGAACAGCTGCAGGTGGGCGAAGCGCTTGGTGGTCCACAGGTAGGTGGCGAAGGCCAGCGCCTGCACCCACATGGTCACCGAGGAGGCGATACCCAGGCCGGCGGCTCCCAGCTCGGGGAAGCCGAACTTGCCGTTGCACAGCGCATAGCCCAGCGGCCCGAGCACCAGCAGGCCACCGAAGCCGATCAGCATGGTCGGCAGGGTCCAATGCATGCCTTCACTGAGGTAGCGCATGCAGAAGTACAGGGTCAGCGCCGGTACGCCCCAGCGGATGGCATGCAGGAAGTCGGTGGCACCCGGCACGATCTCGGGGGCGATACCGAATGCCGGCAGGAAGGCCGGCACCACGCTGAGGAACAGGAACATCAGCGCGCTCAGGCCTACACCCAACCACAGCGCCTGGCGGAACAAGGGGCCGATCTCACGGTCACGGCCAGCGCCGTGCAGCTGCGACACCGAGGCGGTGAGCGAGATCAAGGTGCCGATCGGCACCAGCATCGGCAGCCATAGCAGCGCCGTACCAATACTGACCGCAGCAAAGGTATCGGTGCCGTGGTGGCCGGCGATGGTGTTGTCGACAAAGGCGATCAGACCGGTGGAAACGTGGCCCAGCACCAGCGGCAGGGCGAGCAGACCGGTCGTCCGCACTTCCTGCAGGAAGCGCGGCGTAGCGGGAGACATGGACATAAGAGCAACAGACGCGGACTGCGGCCGGCGCAGGAAGCGCACAGATGCCGGGTCGCGGGCCGCCCATTCTAGCGTGGCAACGGTGTTGCAGCCCCGCACCGCGGATGAACAGCGGATGCGAGGCGCCACGGCGGGGGCGTCAGCGGCCTACCTTCTCGCGCAGCCAGGCATCGCGCTGCGCCGGTGCCAATGCCAGCAGTTGGGTCCGCAGTTCGTTGCGCTGCTGCGGCGGGGTGCGCTGTGAGATCAGGCTCAACTGCTCCAGCTGTGAGGCATCAAGCTCTCGCAGCAGCGCGATCACCGGCTCGCGTTCGGCCGCGGGCAGGTAACCGAACAAGGGCTGCAGGCGTGGGTACAACACCCCCAGCTGCGGTCCCAGCAACCAGCCATCGCGATGCATCTGGTCAATGCTCATGTAGCGCGCACGCAGCGCCTGCCGCTGTGCATCCGGCTGTGCAGCGAGCGCGGCCGCGGCCTGGCGGATGCGCTGTTGTTCGGCGGCCGGCAGCGTCTGCCAGGCGGCGTAGCGGCTACGAAGCTCACGCTTCTGCGCCACGCTCATCGCTGCCCAGCTGTTGTGCGGCGTGGCTGCACTGGTGCCCGCCGGCAGGCCCGGCAATGCGGTCGGCGCGGCGGCATGCAGCGGCAATACGACGGCCAGGAGCAGACCGGCCCAGCCCCACTTATTCATCGGCATCGCTCGTCTCCAACGCTGCGCCGGCCGGTTCCGGCCGGCTCGGCTGCGGCTGCGATTCATCCACCGGCATCGGACCACCAGCGGCATACCAGGCATAGAAATCCGCGTCGCGGGCCAGCGCCAGGGCGGGATCGGCCAGCATCGCCGCATCGGCAGCGGCATGCGGATCCTCGCCCGGCCCCGCCGGGGTGCTGTCGTCGGGCAGCGGTTCCACCTGCACCGGGCCGTTGTCGACAAGACCACCGCCACTGCCCGGATCAGCGCCCACCACCGTATGCGAACGCCACCACCACAATGCCACCATCGCCAGCAACAGCAGCGGCAGGCAAAGCAGCAGCCAGGTGCGCAGCGTCCACGGACGGGCCTGCTTGCGTCGCCCTGCGGGTTTGCGACGGCGCCCGTCCTCCTTGCGCGCAGTGCTGGCAGCCGCAGCGGCAGGTACCGACGGCGACGGCATTGCACCGGTAATGACCGACTCGCGCAGCTGCTCCAGCTGCTGCAGGCGCGGTGGTGACAGGTCGCGGATCCGTGCCTGCACCTGCTCGGCCAAGGCGCGCCAACTGGCGGCATCCGGACGGCCACCAGCATCCAGCGGGCAGGCTCCCGCCAAGGCTTGCCGGTAAGCCTCCGCATCCACACCCAGCACGGCCGAGGCCGCCGCTTCATCCAGACCGGCACCAATCCGCAGCAGCAAGGCCAGGCGCTCACCCGCTGCCAGCGTGGCCAGGTGCGCCACCTCCGGCGCCCAGTTACCTGGGCCGGCAGGCTTCAACAATTGCGGGGTGCTGCACAGCAGGCCCCAGAAACGGGCCGGCCATTCCACCATCAACAGTTGCGAGGCAGGCCCGACAAAGGCCCGCATGGCCACTGCCACCGCGCGTTCACCGACGGTGACATCACCGGCCTGCAATTCAGCAACGACCAGAGCACGACGTTCCACGCCGCGTAAAAAGGCGGACAGAGCATTGGCTGCGGCCGGCGAGAGAGGGGCTGGTGCAGCCATCATGTGAACTCCGTCATGCCGTGATGATACCCAGCGCACACCCGGCTGCCGACGCCCCGAGGCACTACCGGACCGATTTTGCAAGCCTCTGCAACAACTTGTGCACAGCGTCAATACGCCATGACAAGGCCAGCATGCAAGCCGCCGTGAGACTGTATTTCTTTTTTGTTTCACGGATAACTTGTTGATTTCAAACAGCTAATTGATGTGGCTATTTTTTGACCAAGTTGACCCAAAGGCTTGATCCATCGCCGTGCACGCGTGGAGCACATTGCTCACCCACAGAGTTATCCACAGGAAATGTGGATAACAATAAATCTTCATGCGCAGCCAGCGTTTACGCCGCATTTATGCAGGACTTCACAGGGTCTGGATGCAGGTGAATGGCGGCAGCCAAACCCGCCGCTACCGCTAAACTTGGCCCATGCCTGCCTGCCCCACCCTGCGCCTCGCCCTGCCGGTCCCCCTGCCGCAGCTGTTCGACTACCTGCCGCCCGTTGGCAGCGCTGTGCCCCAGGCCAGCGATGTGGGACGTCGGTTGCGGGTGCCGTTCGGCCCGCGCGAACTGATAGGGGTGGTCGAGGCCATTGGCCAGGTCGATGACCCGGCTGCGCTGAGGCCGGCCCTGCAATGGCTGGATGAGGCCCCCGTGCTGCAGGGCGAGCTCAGCACGTCGATGCGCTGGCTGGCCCGCTACACCCACGCGCCGGTGGGCGAGGTGATCGCCACCGCACTGCCGGCCCCATTGCGCCGCGGCGAACCACTGCCCGACACCCATGGCTGGGCCTGGCAGCTGACCGAAGCTGGTCACGCCGGCTACGGGCGCCTGCGCAGCGGCACCCGTCCGCACCGGTTGGCCACGCTGCTGCTCGGCGGTGCGGTCAATGAAGACCTGCTCGACGCACAGCTGGAAGACTGGCGCAGCGCCGCGCGCGCGCTGCTCAAGCGCGAACATGCGCAGCGCATCGAAGTCGCGGCGGTAATCCCGCAGGCCCGGATCCAACCCGGCCCGCAACCCAACCCGCAACAGCAGCTGGCCATCGACGCCTTGCAGGCGGCCGATGGCTTCCAGCCCTTCCTGCTCGATGGCGTCACCGGCAGTGGCAAGACCGAGGTCTACCTGCAGGCGATCTGCCACTGCCTGCAGCAAGGCAAGCAGGCGCTGGTGCTGGTGCCTGAGATCGGCCTGACCCCGCAGACCCTGCAGCGTTTCCGCAGCCGCCTGGGCATTCCGGTGCATGCATTGCATTCGGGTTTGAACGACAACGAACGTGCACGCGTCTGGGCAGCTGCCTCACGCGGCGAAGCACGGGTGATCGTCGGCACCCGCTCGGCGATTTTCACACCACTGCCGCAGGCCGGCCTGATCGTCATCGACGAGGAGCACGACGGCAGCTACAAACAGCAGGATGGCATCCGTTACCACGCACGCGATTTCGCCATGGTGCGTGGCAAGGCCTTGAACGTGCCGGTGGTGCTGGGCAGTGCAACGCCATCATTGGAATCCCTGCACAACGCACGCAGCGGTCGTTATACGCACCTGCGCCTGCAACAACGCGCCGGTGATGCCAAGCCGCCGGGCGTGCGCGTATTCGATGTGCGCAAGCGGCCGCTGCAGGATGGTCTGTCACCGGAAGTGCTGGTCGGCATCGAGCAGCACCTGAAGGCCGGCAGCCAGGTGTTGGTGTTCAAGAACCGTCGCGGTTATGCGCCGGTGCTGCTCTGCCATGACTGCGGCTGGACCGCGCCATGCAAACGCTGCAGCACGCCGCTGCACAAGACACCGATGACCGTGCATGGGGGCGGTCGCCGCCTGCAGTGCCACCACTGCGGCGCCCGCCAACCGGTACCATTGGCCTGCCCCGACTGCGCCAGCCTGGCGCTGCAACCGCAGGGTATTGGCACCGAGCGCCTGGAAGAACGGCTGCTGCAGTTGTTCCCGGACTACCCGGTGCTGCGCATCGACCGCAGCACCACCAGCCGCCGCGATGCACTGGAACAGACGCTGGCAACGCTGGGCGACCAACCCGGCATCCTGGTTGGCACACAGATCCTGGCCAAGGGCCACGACCTGCCGAAGCTGACCCTGGTGGTTGTGGTTGGCATTGATGAAGGCCTTTTTTCTGCCGACTTCCGCGCCAGCGAAAAGCTGGCACAACAGTTGATCCAGGTTGCCGGACGCGCTGGTCGCGCCGAACGCCCCGGCGAGGTCTGGCTGCAGACCCATCACCCGGACAATGCTTTGCTGCACACCTTGGTCAACGGCGGCTACCACGCCTTTGCCGATGCCGAATTGCTGCAACGCGAAGCGGCCGGATTTCCGCCGTTCGCGCACATGGCCCTGCTGCGGGCCGAAGCCAAACAGGTGGAGCAGGCCAATGAATTCCTTACCGCGCTCAAGCACCTGCTTCCCAAGCAAAACGATGTCGAACGCTTTGGACCCATGCCGGCACCAATGCCGCGACGCGCCGGTTTCCAACGCACGCAGTTGCTGCTGTCGGCCGATCAGCGGCGACCGCTGCATGCAGCGCTGGACGGACTGATGTTGCAGGCCTATGGCTTGCCGCAGGCGCGGCGTGTGCGCTGGTCGCTGGATGTCGACCCGATGGATCTGTACTGAGGGCTGTCGGAGCCTGCAGAGCCGAGCCATTTTCGGCTGAGGCATTACCGGTGAAGCCTCTTGCCGAGCATGGCTCGGCACTACGCTGGTTTTGCTTGGAAGGCCCCTGCCGAGCATGGCTCGGCACTACGTTGGTTTTGCTTGGAAGGCCCCTGCCGAGCATGGCTCGGCACTACGCTGCTATCTGTAAAAATCGGCGATCTGTGCGGTGAACTGCTGTGGGTTGGCACCGACCAGGTTGGTCAACACCACGACCGCCAAGCCTTCATCCGGGTAAACCAGCAACGCCGCGCGTGCGCCTCCGAAGCTGCTGATCTGGCGCCGCCCCTGCGCTTCGGACACCGGCCAACCTGCTGACCAGGCACCGACACTGCCGTCGTTCAAACGCTCAGGTGTCCACATGCGTGCAAGGCTGTCCGCGCGCAACAGGCGATACTGCAGCAAGGCAACCAACCATTGCGCCAGCTCCCCAGCGCTGATCTGGATGCCGCCACCTGCCCATAGTCCATGGGGCATGTCGTAGAACCAGTGTGACAATCTTCGCGGCGCATCGGCCGCATCGCTACTACGTGGGAAATAGCTGTAGATCGTTGCCGCATTCGGCACCAGATCGTAGCTGTCGCCGAACGTGATGTGGCGCATTCCCAACGGCTCGAACTGACCAGCGGCCAGGTGGTCCTCGTAGGCTTTGCCACTGCGCTGGATGATGATCCTGGCCAGCAAGCCATAGTTGGTCTGGTTGTAGACGAACTGCGCGCCGGGCACCGCCTGCATCGGCTGCTGCTCCACCACTTGCCAGGCCTGTGCTTCGGAGCCACCGCCTACAAGTCCATCCGCATCGACGATGTCCGGCAGGCCGGAGGTGTGCGCAAGCAACTGGCGTACGCGGATGCCTTGCCATGCGGCCGGCAGCTGCTGCAGGTAGGTGGATACCGGAGCATCGAGATCCACCTTCCCCGCCTCGACCAGTTGCATGATCGCCACCCCGGTAAACGCCTTTGTCGCCGAGTTGATCGGAAACAGGGTGCTCGATGTCGCCACCACCTTGTTCTCCACGTTGGCCAGGCCATGCGCTTCGGAGAACACCACGCGGCCGTCCTTGACCACCGCCACCTGCATGCCGGGAATACCGCGCTCCTTCATCGTCACCGCGATGAAGCGGCGCGCCGCCTCATCTGCAGCTTCGCGCGTTGCAGCGAGTGCGGATGGAGGATGGAAGAGAAGCACGGCTAGCAGGCACAGCAGGACGCGTGGTGCGGCAAATTGCATTGTCTGGTTCCGGTTGTGGGCGGCAGGAGTTTGTCGCAGCGGGGCGCTGTGCACTCCCACTTCCGGTTTGGATGCAGGAAGCATTGAAAAGGTTTAGATCGGCGGCCGGCCCCGCCCCCAGTTGTGCTGGAACCGGTCTACTCAACGCTGCAATAGCGACTGCATGGCCAGTTGTTCGCGCACGGTCACACGCCACGCCTCGCTGCCGGCGGTCCCTTCAATCAGGTTGCGGATGCAGGCGTCGTGGAAGATCCATCGGCTGCAGCATACTCTCGTCGCAGGCCGTGTCACGGCCTGCCGGGACATGCCAGACCGGTCGCTGGGTTCCCCGCCTCGTGCGTCACGCACAAGCGATGAGGCGCAGCCGTCCATCCGCCTGCGCCGGCATCAAAGATCGAGGCCAAAACCAAGGCCTGCGGATTTTTCCCCGCCACCGAAGGCGCCGCCCAACGAGAATGAACCACGCGCCCCCAAGCGCACGCCATAGCCAACCGACAACGCCTGTTCGCCGCCCTGGAAACCCGCACCCACCGCAACCCGACCACGCGCGCTTTGCCCACCGGCTGCATTCATTGCCATGTTGGTCATCGCCGATGTCATCGCCCCCATCCGATCGATGCGCCTGTCCTGATCATGCAGGCGTCGATTCACCCCATCGTTGAAACGGGTGAAGTCATCGCTGAACGCAGCAACGGCTGCATCGGTATACGCCCGCGCGCTGCCAAGCGACTGCGCTGTCGCCGTATCGGTGTACTGGTTGGCCGATGCCAGGGTTGCACTGTCGCCGGCATTCACTTCCGCGCGCACCGCAGCCACGCGGGTGTCGGTATAGCCCGAGGCTGCCGCCAGGGTTGCCGTATCACCTGCATCGGCATGGGCTTGTGCTGCTTGCAGGGCGACGGCCTGGCCGCCGGCCAATTGCTGGTCGGTGTACTGCATTGCAGAGACCAGGGTCGCCGCATCACCGCTGGCAGCGATCGCAGCCAAGCTGCTGTTCTGCGTGGACAGCGCGCTGTCCAACGCTCCCAGTGCGGCCCCTACTTGTTGATAACTGATGTTCTGGACGATGTAGCCTGGAGCGGTGAAGGTGCCGCCAACGTAGCTCGCGTTACCACCAAGCGCAGCTGCCAACGCACCCAGTTGGGTGAGATTGACCGCATCGCTGCCGTTGATGCCAGCAGCCACGTTGCTTATGCGCCTTTTCAGGCTTGCCGAACCCACCGAGACCACGTTGGCGGCACCTTCATCGCTGCTGCCGGCGCCCAGCGCAACCGAGCCACCACCGGCAGCTACCGCGTTCCTGCCAATGGCGACGTTGTTGTCCGTGCCCGCAGCACCCGTGGGGGCCGGGAAACCACAGCACATATCGTTGCCGTTGCCACCATTGCCGGCCTGGCTGCCATTGCCCAACGCGATGTTGTAATTGCCGCCGGCGCCACCATTGCCACCCGTGCCACCGGCGCTGCCCTGACCGGCCCTGCCACCGTTACCCGCACTGCTGTTGGTGCCGAACGCCAGGTTGTAGGTCCCTCCATTGCCACCGATTCCGCCGGTCCCCCCGGCGGTGCCATTTGAGCCCTGGCCGCCCAAGCCGGTGGAACTGCCTTGCCCGAAAGCGGTGTTGCCAGTGGCATTGCCCAGCCCGCCAGCGGAGGTGCTCCAGCCCAGCATGTTCGGGCCTGCAGGGCCGTCGCTGCCCACCCGGCTGCCGTCCTGACAGGCGATGGCACCGGTGGCGGTGTCCTGGGTGCAGGGCGCCGTCGGCGACGTGCCGCCAACCACTTCAGCGGCCTGCGCCGGCAACAATGGCAGCAAAGCAAGCATGGCAGCCGCCGCCAGCGGCCCAGCCTTGGTAACGACATGACGGTTCATTGTGGAATCCCCCGAATCAGCAAGGGAGAAAGCTAATGCCGGGCCCGCCAATCGCGCATCCACGAAATCAGGTAGTCGGCGTACCGTAGGACGGTCACGCCATCAGCGGCAGCACCAGTGCCAGCCGGGTACCCGTGCCGTTGTCAGCAGGTGATACCTGCAGCTCACCACCGAGCCTACGGGCGCGCAACCGCATGCTGGCCAACCCTGCCCCTGTACGCACCGCAACCACGCCGTCAGCGCCCTGCGTCAGACCAACGCCGTCGTCGTCGATGTGCAATTGCAGCTGGTCGCCTTGCCTGCGCAGATGGACGTCCACGCGCTGCGCGTGGCTGTGTTTGAACACATTGGTCAGGCCTTCCTGCAGCAGCCGCAACAGGTCAAGGCTGCGGCTGGCACCCAGCTCGATGCCATCGATGTCCTGCAGGTGCCAGTGGGCCTGGATGTCCACCGCATCCAGCAAGCCACTGGTACGGTGGCGCAGCGGCGCCAGCAGCTCGGTCAGATCCGCCTGTTCGCGGGCGGTGCTGTCGATCACCAGGCGCAGGTCATCTCGCATTTCGCGTAGCACGCCGATGACCTTCTGCCGCGGCATGTCCTCCGGCGCCTGCTCCAGGCGGGCGATGGCGCCTACCAAGGTGCCCCCGAAACCGTCGTGCAGGTCACGCACCAGCTGCAGGCGCTCACCGGCGCGGCTATGGGCCAATTCCAAGGCATGCTGCTGTTGCAGGTTGTCCGCCAACTGCGTGGTGGCCAGCTGCACCTCATTGCGCAGCTCGGCATTGAAGCCTTCCACCCGCTGCATGGTGTTGGCGAAGCGGTACGCCAGCACGAAGCCCATGCCGAGCAGCATCAGCGGTGAGGTGAACGAACCCAAGTAGCTGACGCCACCATACCAACCCATGTACACGCCAAGGTCATGCAGCGATACCGCAATCGGCAGGATGATGCACAACGCCAGCACCTGGTAATCACGCCGGCCACTGCGCAACGCATAGCCCATGAAGGTAAACGACACCGCGTACAGGAAGGCAATGGTCGGCACCAGGTAGAGGTTGCGGTTCGGCCCCATCCATTGCGGCCACAGCAAGGCACCCGCCATCACCAGCACTGCAATGGCCAGCAACACGCGCTCCAAACGCGGCCAGCGCCGCTCGCAGAACCGCAGCAGGAAGACAGTATGGGCAGCAGCGCCGGCCACGTAGCAGGCACCAATGAAGGCTTGCCAGCCATCGGTGGTAGGGAACGGCCACGGGCTGCTGGCAAAAAAATTACTGTCGTACAGGCGTCCGAACACCGCGCTCAACGCATACCAGCCATACATCGACTCCTTGCGCCGCAGCAGCCAGAACATGCCGATCACTGCCGCCAGCACGAAACCAATCGCACTATCCAGCACCTGCAGGTCATGGCGGACGAAAACCTCCTTGCGGAAGCGTGCCTGCAAGGCCTGCGGGTCGCCTACATCCACCACCCCCAGCGAAGGCTGGTAGGCCGCCAGGCCAGAAACCCGCACCAGCAGTTCGTTCTCGCCCTGTTTCAGCAACGGCGACTGCAACAGAAAATAGCGCGGCACATGCCAGATGCGTGACAGCGGTTCGACCAGCGAGGGATCGCGATCAATCAGGCTGCCATTGAGGTAGACCGCGGCAGCCATGCAGGTGTAATCCAACAGCAATCCAGTGGGCTGATCCGCGTCCCCTTGCTGCCAACGCAGTCGATACCAGACCACGCCATCATGATCCGGCCAGCGGGTCTGCCACTGGTCAGCCAATGGCACCTGCACCCAGCCTTGCACGGGCGCTGCGGGCGACTGCCAGTCCGCGCGCACCGCCTCTGCATGGGCAATGCGGATGACCTCCGTTGCCTGTGCATGGGCGAGGGCCGCGCACGCCGACAACAGCACCAGCAGCAGCCAGCGGATCAAGGCAGCAATCCCATCGCACGGGCTTCGTATACCGCTGCGGTCCGCGAACCTACCGCAAGCTTGCGATAGATATTGCGGGTGTGCGCCTCGATGGTCAGCCGGGAGAGCCCCAGCAACTCGGCGATCTCGCGATTGCCATAGCCTTGCGCGACATGGTTGAGAATGCCGAGTTCGCGCTCGGACAGGTGCACGCTTGGCGTTGCCGGTGCAGCAACCGGTGCCTGCACAACGGGCAGCAAGGACAGAATGCGCCGCGCGATCATCGGGTCGATCGGCGCGCCGCCACGTTGCAGGCTGCGCAGTGCAACCGTCAGCTCGATGTCCTCCCGGTCCTTGAGCAGGTAGCCTGCGGCGCCGGCGCGCAATGCAGCGAAGATGCTCTCTTCCTCCGCAAACGCGGACACGATCACTGCTTGCAGTTGCGGCACATGCTGCTGCATCCAACCGACAAGTTCGATGCCGGTGCCGTCGGGTAGTTGCATGTCGACCAGGGCGAGGTCGAACTGATGGGCTTGCAGGAGTGCAAGGGCACTGCCGAGGCTGTCGGCGGTGTGAATGCGTGTCTGTTGGTCCGTCAGTAATTCGGACACGAGCCTGACCAG
Organism: Stenotrophomonas sp. STEN031; assembly: GCF_056759975.1. NCBI lineage: Bacteria > Pseudomonadati > Pseudomonadota > Gammaproteobacteria > Lysobacterales > Lysobacteraceae > Stenotrophomonas > Stenotrophomonas sp. STEN031. The sequence goes on along the minus strand of NZ_JBRREA010000015.1, from coordinate 12,549 downwards.
CCTCGCCAGCGAAGCTGCGTCGTCGTCGATGATCAGGATGGAAGACAGCTCCATCGGCCCCCGCCATGGTCTCCGTTGTGGCGGAGTTTAGCGTGCTCTTACGGTTGGCTTGTGATGGGGGCAGGCGCTTAAGCTGGTTAGGGCAGTCTGGCAACGCCCAGCCTTTCCACATTGGCAACCAAGGGGAGGAAGTCCAAGGGCACAAGCTGCCCTCACCCCAACCCCTCTCCCGCGTGCGGGAGAGGGGCTCAAGCGTTGCAACTGCTTGGCTTTACCAGGTACGACGCAGCGGGTGGGCTTCGGTGTTGAAGACGATGCCGTCGAAGTCCAGGGTCTTGGCCGGGGCGAACAGCAGGTAGTAGTACTTGAACGTCTCGGCGAACAGGAAGCTCTCCATCGAGTCGTCCTTCTCCTTGCTGCGGACATCCTTCAGCGCGGCGAAGCCATGATCGGTGCGGGTGTAGCGCACGAAGTCATCGAAGAACTCCTTGCCCATGCCGCGGTAGCGTGCATCACCGGTGTAATGGTGCAGGTAGTACGCGGACTCGACGATCTCCGGGCGCAGGGCGTAACCCGGCGAGCGCACTTCCATCTTGGCGTAGTCCAGCGACTCCGGCTCGATGTCGTGCAGGCGCCACATCTTCAGGTTGGACTCCTGCAGGCGCTTGGCGCGGTCCAGGTCGCCGCCCAGGGCAAGCAGGCCCGGCATGAACGCGTCGAGCGCACCGTAGGTGGTGGAGGTGCGGGCGCCGGTGTCCATGTCGGCGTGGCCGTACCACAGCTCGCCTTCGCGTGATTCATCGGCCAGGTACTGGTTGATCGGGCCGATGCTCTCGTCCCACATCTTCTTGCAGTCTTCGTCGCCGAACAGCTTCCAGCACTTGAGCAGGTACTCGTAGTACGAGTCGATGCCGCCAGCGATCGAGGCGTCCTTGTTGGTCCACTCGCCGGTCTCGACGTTGATGTTCAGGCCAACGAGGCCAATCTTGGAACGGCGCTTGTGGGTTTCCACCAACGCACGCTTGGCCTTGTCGTAGTAGGCCTGCTTGCCGGTGAGCTTGGCCAGGGTGCCGAACTCCAGCAGCAGCGTGCCGGTTTCAGCCGGGTTGCTGATCTTGCCGCTGGTCTTGCCGGTGTGCAGGTTGACGTGGGTGTACGGCAGGCCGGTCGGGCTGTCGAACACCGGCGACAGGCGCGTGCCCAGGTCGTCGGCGAGCTTGAGCAGGCGCTCGTCGTTGGTCATCTGGTAGGCCGACAGCAGGCCACCAAGCAGACGGATGGTGACCTCGAAGTTCTGCACGTCGATGTCCTGGTCGAAGGACAGCTGGGTGACGATCAGCTCGCGCGCTTCGTTGGCTTCCTTGTCCAGGCCGAGCAGCAGCAGCGTGTCCAGGGCGTCGACCGGCGACATCAGCAGCGGCTTGGGGTACCAGTCGCGCGGCTGGCCGCTGAGCGGCTTGAGGTCGTCGTGGCCCTTGGCGTACTGCATGTAACCCTGCCAGGCGTGGCGGGTGGCCTCACGGACCTGCTCGGCCATGCGTGCGGCTTCGGCGTCATCGACAGCCGGCAGGGCGGCATCGGCCGGTGCAGCAGCTGTGGCCGGTGCAGCCGGAGTGGTGGCGGGAGCGGCAGCCTGCTGGCTGCAGGCGGAAAGCGCCAGCATCAGCGCGGCGACCAGGGGGGCGGTACGCAGGGAACGGGTCATCAGTGGATCCTCTCGACGGAAGCGTTGTCTTGCGATGCAACGGGACGGGACTGCAGGGTGTCGCCCAGCGTCTGCAGGTGCAGGGCTGTGCGCAGGGTGGAAAGCGGTGCGGTGCTGCGAACGACCAGCGTGCGGGTCTGGCCGGGCAGCAGATCGAAGGCGTTGTCCTCGACGCTGGCGTTGGCCTTGTCAACGCCGATCCAGATGCCACGCACCAGCTTGTCGGCGCGCAGCTCCAGCAGGTAGTGATCGCCTTCGGCACGCAGCGCGCTGTGCAACTGCGCCGGCTGCAGCGCCTGCTGCTTGGCGGCGGTGAAATACACCAGGCGCTGCGCGATCAGTGTGTCGCCACGCAGCAGCTCGAACACCGCCACAGTGCGGTGCGGGTCGGCGCCCTGCAGCAGCTCGGCATCGCTGAAGCGCGCCACCTCGGTGGCCGAGCCGGCCGGCAAGCGGATGGCCTTGTGCTGCTGCTGCAACGGACGGCCATCAAAATCCAGTACACGTACACGCCACTGCGCCTGCACTGCGTCAGCACCATCGTTGAGCAGGCTCACACGGGTACTGCCTTCATCGCGCAACGCGGCCACCGCCACTTCGGCGAAGAAGCGGCGGGCATGGAAGTTCAGCGCCTTCCAGTTGCCGTAGTAGTCCACGCTGGACCAGGACGCGCCCGGCCACACGTCGTTGAGCTGCCAGTACAGCGACCCCATCGTGTAGGGTCGCGAGGCGCGGTGGTGCAGGGCCGCCAGCTCAATACCCTCGGCCTGCATCATCTGGCTGAGGTAGATGAAGTCGGCGAAGTTGCGCGGCGTGCCGAACTCCATCTCGATGTAGTGCAGCAGGCGCTCATTGCCCTTGCCGGCGAGGAATTTCTGGTGAGCTTCGATCACCGGCCCATCGATGTGCTGTTCGTCCGCGGTGGCAAAGGCGTCGACCGTGGACAGCTGCGGCCAGGCCTGCAGACCATACTCGGACATGAAGCGCGGGGTTTCCTTCAGGTAAGCCGTCGGCGGCAGCGCCGGGTTGCCCCAGACTTCCCAGTAATGCTTGTCACCGCGGCGCGAGTCGTTGGCCTTGCTGTCCAGGTCATTGCTGGGCGAGCTGGACCAGTACGGCACGCCCAGGCTTTCCTCGGCAACGACCTTGCGCAGGTCCGTGCCGAACAGGTCCACATAACCCTGCCAGACCTTCGCGGCAAACACCGGGTCGGCCTCCTTCAAGGTCTTGCCGTGGCCCCAATCCTTCCACGCGGTTTCTTCCTCGTTGTTGCCACACCACAGCACGATGCTGGGGTGGTGGCGCAGGCGACGGATGTTGTCTCGTGCCTCGGCCACCACATTGGCGCGGAACGCGGGGTCATAGCCGGGCTGCATGCCGCCGCCGAACATGAAGTCCTGCCAGACCAGCAGGCCGAGTTCGTCGGCGATGTCGAAGAAGTCATCGTCTTCGTAGTAACCGCCGCCCCAATTGCGCAGCATGTTCATGTTGGCATCGCGTGCGGCCTGCAGGTCGCGGCGCAGGCGCTCGCGCGTGACCCGTGCCGGGAAGGCATCAAACGGAATCACGTTTGCGCCCTTGGCGAACACCGGCACGCCATTGATGACGAAGCCGAAGCCCTGCCCGCCGTCCTTGTCCTCTTCGCGCTGCAGTTGCACGCTGCGCAGGCCGATGCGGATGCTGGACGTCAGCGCATCCTGCTTGCCCTCACCCAGCCGCGCCTGCACGGTGTAGCGATCCTGCGCGCCATAGCCCACCGGCCACCAGCGCCGCGGCTTGTCGATCTGCAGCGGCAGCGACACCGTGTTCTCGCCAAGCTGCAGCGCGATCTCGCGCGTGACCTGCGCAACCGGCTTGCCCTCCGGATCACGCACATCGATGACGACCTGCTGGGTGGCGGCGGCATCGGCCTGCTCCACCTGCAGCAGCACGCTCAAGCGTGCCTTGTCCGCATCCAGCGCATCGGTGCGTACTGCCAGATCGGTGATGCGCTGCTGATCCCAGCTGTCCAGGTGCACCTGTCGCCAGACACCGGCAGTGACATAGCGCGGGCCCCAATCCCAGCCGAAGTGATAGGCCGGCTTGCGCACGAAGTTGCCGACCATCGCGTCCCTGGGCTCATCGCCGTAGGGCGAAGGATAGTTGCCGGCGATCTTGTGCGGCATCGCCTGCACCTGCGGCAGCAAGGTGCGGATCGGCGAGCGGAACACGATCTGCAGTTCATTGCCCTGTGCGCGCAGGCGGCCATCCACGCGGGCACGCCAGGTGCGGTGCGCATTGTCGGCCTTCAGCAGCGGCTGGCCGTTGAGGCGAACCTCGGCGAAGGTGTCCAGGCCATCGAAACTCAACTCGGCATGCGGACGCGCCAGGCTTGCGGCATCCACGTCGAAGCGGGCGCGGTATTCCCAGTCGCCCAGCCCAATCCATTGCAGCCCCGCTTCCGCAGCGCCCACGTAGGGATCTGCAATCAGGCCAGCCGCCATCAGGTCGGTATGCACGCTGCCCGGCACCGTGGCCGGCTTCCATGCATCCATGCCCGGATGCGCCTGCAGCTGCGCATCACCGGGCAGCAGACGGAAGCTCCATTGCGCCTGCAATGGTGCGGCCACGGCTGCGCTGGACGCCAGCGACAACGCGCACAACAACAGACCACGGCATGCGCGTTGAGCAAGAATTTGTATCGATCCAAACTTCGTGTGCGCTTGCTGCATGCCATCTCCTCCCTAGTGTTGCTTGCGGTTTGCCTTACCGAGTACCGCAGGCGGTTAACCGCCGCCAAAAAAATCCGAAACTACGCTTGCCTTGAAATCCGCTGCTGGAGCCAAGAGCAGGAGCGATCCCCGCCTGCGCGGGGATGACGACTGAAACGACGCGAATGCTGTTGGTCAGCTTTCGCGCACCACATTCAACACTTCGTGGCAGGCGCCCATGGTGTGGTAATCGGTCTTGCCGGCCGGGCTCTTCTCGTCGTCGTACTTGCGGTTGTCGGCATCGAGGATGCGGAACCATGCGCCGTAGCGATGGTCGACGAAGTACTGCCAAGAATACGCCCACAGCCGCTCGTACCACTCCCAGTAGCCGGCACCGCCGGTGCGCTTGGCCAGCAGCGCGGCGGCCGCCAACGACTCAGCCTGCACCCAGAAATACTTGTCGCCATCGCATACGAAACTGTCGCCACCAATCGCCGCGCCATCCATGTTGGGCTGGCGGCGCGATTCCGGTGCAAAGCCGTAATACAGGCCGCCGCGCGCTTCGTCCCACGAACGCACCATCGACGTATCGAACAGATGCCGCGCAGTCGGCACCAGCCAATCGGCATCAACATGACGGTCGAGGATCATCAACAGCTTGGCCCACTCGGTCTGGTGACCGGGCTGGAACCCCCACGGACGGAACAGGTGCTTGGGATTGTCCAGGTTGTAGTTCCAATCGATGTTCCAATCGATGTCGTAGTGCTCCCAGACCAGGCCGCCGGCCTTGGCCGCCTGCCGGCGGGTCATGTTGTCGGCAAGCTGCAGTGCGCGTTGCAGGTAGCGTTGTTCGCCGCTGGCCTCGAACGCGGCCAGCATGGCTTCGCACATATGCATGTTGGCGTTCTGGCCGCGGTAACCGGTGAAGTTCCAGTTGGCGTCGGCTTCGTCGCGGTACAGGCCGTGCTGCGGCTCCCAGAAGTGGCGCTCCAGCAGCTGCCAGGTCTCGTCCATCCATTCACGGCCCTGCTCGATGCCGGCCTTCAGCGCGCAGCTATAGGCCAGCAGCACGAAGGCCACGCCGTAGCAGTGGTTCATGTCGTCCTCGACCTTGCCATCGCGCAAGGTCCAGGCGTAGCCGCCGGTGGCCGGATTGCGATGCACCTCGCGCAGGTAACGCACGCCATGCCTCACCGCATCCAGATACTCGGCGTTGCCGTACTCGCGGTAGGCCATCGCATAGTTGAAGACGAAGCGGGTGCTGCTGACCAGGTGGCGATGGCTGCGGTCGTAGATGCTGCCGTCGTCGCGGTAGTAATGGAAGAAGCCGCCATCGGCATCGATGCAATGCGGATGGTAGAAGGCCATCGTGTCGGCGATATGCGCGCGCAGGAAGGCTGGGGAGCGGAAATCGGGCGTGGTGGTCATGCGAGGGCTTCCTGTTGCTGCAGCAGATGCTGCACTTCGTTCAAGCTTGGCATTGCCGCAAAGGCGCCCTTGCGGGTCACCGCCAATGCGCCCACCGCTGCGGCGAAGCGCAGCGTGCCATTGATTGCGTTCGGGGTCTGGCAGAACGCGGCGAAACCCGCGCCTGCACCACCGCGCTCGACCAGCCCGACCAGTACGCCGCCGACAAACGCATCACCCGCAGCGGTGGTATCCACCGCCTGCACGCGGAAGCTTGGCACTTCGCCCTGGCCATGGCGGGTGTACCAGCGCAGCGTGCCGGCACCGTCGGTGATGATCACCCAGCGTGCCTGCGCGGCAAGCAGGCGCTGCAGCACCTGAGCCTCGCCATCGGTGCCCAGTGGCGCGGCCAGGTAATCCAGTTCCTCGCGCGAGAGCTTGATCAGGTCGGCGCGTTCCAGCGCCTGCCACAGCCGCGGTGAGGGATCGACACCCGCCGGCCACAGCGCAGGGCGCAGGTTCAGATCCAGGCTGACCACGGCGCCAGCGGCGCGAGCACGCTGCATGCCCTCGAACGTGGCCGCGGCAATATCCGCTTCGGTCAGGCTGTTGGAGCAGACATGGAAGCAGGCCGTGCCATCAAAGCAGGCCGGCAGATAGTGCTCGGCGCGGAACAGCAGGTCCGCCGCCGGCGGCCGGTAGAAGCTGAAGCTGCGCTCGCCATGTGCGTCCAGCGCGACAAAGGCCAGCGCGGTCTTGGCTGCGTCGGTGCGCACGATGCAGTCGGTCTCGACCCCGGCCTGCTGCAGGCTCTCCAACAGGAAGTCGCCAAACATGTCGCGGCCCAGCATGCCGGCGAAATGGCTGCTGGCACCCAACCGCGCGGCCGCCACTGCGACGTTGGCGGGGGCACCGCCTGCGTACTGCAGGAAGGCGCGCGGGGTGTCCGCCGAGGCCGGTGGCTGCGCTAATAGATCGATCAAAATCTCGCCGAAACAAACAATCTTGCCCATCTGGCCTTAGTCCTGTTGGGTAACGCCGGTGCTGGTACGCGAACCGACCAGCCCGTAGAAAATGATGTAGCCGTAGCACAGCAACGGCAGTACGAATGAATGGTGGACACCGATGCGGTCGGCCAGCACGCCCTGCAGGAACGGCACCACCGCGCCGCCGACAATGGCCATGATCAACAGGCTGGAGGCCTTGTTGGTCAACGGCCCCAGGCGCTCGATGCCGAGCGCGAAGATGGTCGGGAACATGATCGAGTTGAACAGGCCGATCGCCACCACCGAATACAAGGCCACGTGACCTTCGGTGCCCATGGTCAGTGCCAGCAAGCCCACGTTGATCAGCGCAAACAACGCCAGCAACTTGCGCGGCGAGAAGCGTACCAGCAGCAGCGAACCGGCAAAGCGGCCGATCATCGCCATGGTCCAGTACAGCGACACATAGTGCGTGGCCTGCTGTTCACTGAAGCCGCCGATATTGGGCAGCGACAGGTAGTTGACCAGGAAACTGCCGATCGAGACCTCGGCGCCCACGTAGAAGAAGATGCCCAGCACGCCGAACAGCAGGTGCTTGTGGCGCAGCGCATCGCCATAGCTGTGGCGTGCGCTGTCGGCCTGCTCGCTGTTCTCACTCAGCGCCGGCAGACGGAACAGGAACACGAAAAGCGCCAGCAGGAACAGGGCCACTGCCAGGCCGAGATACGGCCCCTGTACCGACTGCGCTTCCTGCGCGCGGTAGGCCACCTGCTCGGCCAGCGGCAATGCCTTGAGCTCGTCGGCGCTCTTGACCGTGTTGCCGAGGATCAGCATGCCGCCGAAGATCGGTGCGATCGCCGTACCCAGTGAATTCAAGGCCTGCGCCAGCGTCAGACGGCTGGAGCTGGTGCGTTCCGGGCCAAGCAGCGCAACATAGGGATTGGCGGCCACCTGCAACACGGTGATGCCGGTCGCCAGTACGAACAGAGCCGCAAGGAAGGCGCCGTAAACACGCAGCTCCGCCGCCGGCCAGAAGCCGAGTGCGCCGATGCCGGCGATCACCAGTCCCGCCACAATGCCTTGCTTGTAGCCCAGTTTCGCCACCAGACGACCGGCCGGCAGCGACATCAGGAAGTAGGCGCCAAAGAAGGTGAACTGCACCAGCATCGCCTGGGTGTAGTTCAGCTCGAACACCGATTTCAGGTGCGGGATCAGGATGTCATTGAGACAGGTAAGAAAGCCCCACATGAAGAAGATGGTGGTCGCCACCGCCAAGGCCACACGTGTATTGACCACGGGCGCCGACTGGCTTGATGTGGATGACGGCGATGTTGGTATGTGCATGTGGGCTGCCTGGATACGGTAATCGGGAAATGGGGTTGAGGAGTCAGCTTGGTCTTGCTGCACTGCTCTCGCGGATCCGCAGGTGCACCGGTGCGACCGTGCGCATCGGTGCCGCATCCGGGTTGTCCAGGCGCTGTAGCAACAGGGCTGCAGCCTGCCGGCCACGTTCGCGCGGATCAGCGGTCAGCGTGGTCAACGGCGGTACCGCGACCGCGGCCTCGGAGATATCGTCGAAGCCGGTAACGGCAAAGTCGCCGCCCGGGCGTATGCCACGCGAAGTCAGGCCCAGCATCAGGCCCAGTGCAACCGTGTCGTTGTAGCAGACCGCCGCGCTGGGGCGCTGTGCGCCTTCGAACAATTCGCCGGTACGTGCAGCCGCTTCCAGACGGTTGGGTGCGGACTCGATCAACCAGTCCGCATGGAAGGGCAAGCCGGCCTCGCTCAAGGCCTGCTGGTAGCCGAGGCGGCGCTGCGCGCAGGAACTGGATGCCCCATGCCCGCCAAAGAACGCGATATCACGATGACCGCGTTCGATCAGGTGACGGGTTGCCATGTACGCGCCGTGCTGGTTGTCCAGGGTGAGGAAATCCCAGTCAGCGCCGACCAGTTCACGGTTGAACAACAGCACGTTGGCATGCGCACCCAATACATGGCGCAACTCTTCGGCATCGCTGCCTTCAGCCGGCGACAGGATGAAACCGGTCGGCGTGTGTTCCATCAAGGTGCTCAACACCGCCTGCTGGCGCTGCGGCGATTCGCCGGTGCTGCCGAGCAGGGTCACGAAGCCCTTGCCACCCAAGGCCTCGTCCACGCCGGAGGCGAACTCGGCGAAGAACGGGTTGGACAGATCGTTGATCACCAGCGCGATCGACGACGAGGTACGCCGGCGCAGGTTTGCAGCGGTGCGGTTATACACATAACGCTGCTTGCGCAGTTCCGCCTCGACCTTGGCGCGGGTGTCGACATTGACCAGGGGGCTGCCGCGCAGCACCAGCGACACAGTCGCCCGCGACACGCCCACCGCCTGTGCGATGTCGGTGACGGTGACCGCGCGTTGGCCGGCCTTGCGTGCGCCCTTGGCGCCGGTAGAAGTGTCTTTCATCATTTCCGCTGCGGTTCCGGGATGCGCCAAGCCTAAAGGATCACGGCCAGCGCTTGCGCTGCCCGTGCCCTTCTTCCCGGTCTTGGCGCTGCCCGTGCTCACGGCTGGGCGCTGCCCGGGGTGGCGCAGTACGACACCGGCAGGTCGGCCTGTGCGGTGCCCCAACCCTGCTCCGGTGCCTGCGCACCCAGGGTGAAGCGCACATCGCCGCCCTGCTGCAGGCGCTGCCAATCCAGCCACACCGCCGGCTGCGGCTTGCCATCAACCTGCACGCTCTGGATGTACTGCAGGCTGCGCGGATCGGCGCCCGGTGCCTGCAGGCGCAGCGTGCGGCCATTGCCCAGGGTGATCTCGGCCTTGCTGTAGCGCGGCGCATGCAGCAGGAACTGGCCACTGCCCGGCACTGCCGGGTACAGGCCCAGCGCACTGAACAGGTACCAGGCCGACATCGTGCCCAGATCATCATTGCCGGTGACGCCGTTAGGCGCATTGGTGAACAGCTGCTGCGCGGCGCGAACCACGGTGGCGGTCTTCCACGGCTGGCCGATCAGCGTATACATCCACGGTGAATGCAGGTCAGGCTCGTTGTTCGGGTTGTAGCGGTACTGGTTGTAATAGCTGTACGGGCCAACCACCCATTCCTTGCGGGCAGCGGTCAGCGGTGACTGCAGCAGCGCGTCATAGGCGAAGAACGCATCCAGACGCTTGCCGGCCTGCTCGCGGCCATGCATCGCCTGCAACATGCCGGGCACGTCCTGCTGCACCAGCCACTGGTATTGCCAACCCGTGCCTTCGTGGAAGCCATGCTGCGAGCGCGGGCTGTACTGGCCGTTGGCCGGCGTATACCACTTGCCGTTCTCGTCACGCGGACGCGGGAAGCCGGTGAAGCCGGTTTCGGCATCGCGTACATCCGCATCCCATACCTTGTGCCAGTTGCCACCGCGTGCGCGCAGCGTCGCTGCATCGTCGGCGTGGCCGAGGCCATCGGCCATCTGCGCCAGCGCGCAATCGGCCAGGGCGTATTCCAGCGTTGCCGAGCCGCCGTGGTGCGGGTCCACGTCCATGCCCTTGGACGGGAAGGCACGGTCATAGGCCACATAACCATTGGCGAGATAGCTGGCATTGCCGGAACGGCCGGCCATACGCGAATTGATCGGCGGCATCTCGAAGGCATTGCGGCGCAGCGCGCCCCAGGCTTCCGCCTCGCGCCCCTTCAGCGCGCCAAAGCGCCACAGGTCGACCATGAATGGCGTCACCGGGTCTCCGGTCATCACATTGGTTTCGAAGTTGGCATAGCCCCAGCGCGGCAACCAGCCACCCTGTTCGTTGATGGCCAGCAGGCTGCGGCCGATATCGCGCGCGACTTCCGGGCGGGTCAGTGCCAGCCACTGGTTCTGCGTGCGGTAGGTATCCCACAGCGAGAAGTACTCGTAATAGGTCCAACCATCGGCGCGATGGATGACATCGTCATAGCCGCGATAACGGCCGTCAGCATCACTGCCGGTCATCGGCTGCAGCAGCGCATGGTAGAGCGCGGTGTACAGCACGGTGCGATCATCGGCGCTTGCGCCTTCTACCTTGACGCTGCCCAGTTGTTCGCGCCACTGCGCTTGCGACAGCGCGCGCATGCGATCGAAGCTCAGCAGCTTGCCGCCCTGCATGCCATCGCTGCGCAGGTTGTTGCGTGCGCCTTCGGCATCCACATGCGAGATCGCACTGGTAGCGGTGACGCTGCGGCCGCCGGCCAGATCAAAGCTCAACCACGCGCCATTGGGCTTGGCTTCGCCTTCCATGCTGTGGCGTGCGCCGGGCAGGCCGCCTTCCTCACCCCAGGTGCCATGGGCCTTGAACGGCCGATCGAACTCGATGCGGAACCAGGTGGTGTACTGGTGGCCGCCACAGAAACTCTTGGTGACCAGCTTGCCTTCCACCGCGCGGTCGCCGACCACATCGATGACGCTGCCGATCACCGAATGGCGTTCGTTGGCCTGGGCCACATTGACCAGCACCTGGCCTTCGCTGACGCCCGCGCTGAAGGTATAGCGCTCGGCGGCGGCGCGGGTCAGCGCGGTGGTTTCCACGTCGATGCCGCGGTAATCGGTCAGGCGAACCTTGTAGTAGCCAGCCTGGCCGACTTCGCCATCGTGGCTGTACGCCGAGGCGTAGTTCTTGTGGTCGAAGCGCTTGGGGTCCTTGGTATCGAAATCACCACCGGGACCGATGCTGCCGGTGACCGGCAACACCGAGACCTGCCCGCCCTGCTCCCAGCAACCTGCGCCGGAGATGAAGGAATGACCGAAGCCGCGGATCTTCTCGTCGTCATAGCGCCAGCCGGAGTAGTGGCTGCCGATCGGGCTGACCTGGATCAGGCCGAACGGCGCCGATGCGCCCGGGAAGGTGTTGCCGTCGTCCTTGCTGCCGATGAAGGTATTGACCTCGCGTTCCAGCGCAGCCGAGGGTGCGGCCTGCAGCAGCGGTGCGACGCCCAGCGCCAGCAGGCAGGCTGCCGTTGCCAGCAGGCGGCGGGGAGGTGCGAAGGTCGGCGATCGGCTCATGCGTTGGATCCTTGGGTCGGTCGGTGTGGCGTGGATGGCATTGCGGCAAAGGGTGGCCCGGACCAGCCGGGCCGCTGATGTCCAGCCCATCCGGGAACGGGATGGGGAGAGATGCCAGGCATCAGCAAAAACGGGCGGCCCCGGCACCTGCCCCGACAGCCGTCACGACAGCGGCTGGTGGGTGCGAGTACCGAACAACGGGCCATGCAAAGCGTGCTTGCAGCAATGTTTTCAGTGAGTTGCGGCAGACAAAGGCGCGCCCTGCGCAGCCCCTTCTGCTTCCCCCGCATCACATTGCCGAAAATTTAGATCGATCCAAGTAAAGCATGAGCATTTCGCCCAGCGCATTCTGCGGCGCAACATCGGAGCGAAAATCCCCACCTGTAGTGCCGAGCCATGCTCGGCAGGGGCTTTCCCGGCAAAGCCCGAAAGCCGCCCTCACCCCAACCCCTCTCCCGTAAACGGGAGAGGGGCTTGTAGTGCCGAGCCATGCTCGGCAGAGGCCTTCCCGGTAAAGCCCCAACAGCCCCCCCCTCCCCAGCCCTCCCCTTGGCCTGCGGCCAAAGGGAGGGAGCCAAGCGTAGTGCCGAGCCATGCTCGGCAGAGGCCTTCCCGGTAAAGCCCCAACAGCCAACCCCTCCCCAGCCCTCCCCTTGGCCTGCGGCCAAAGGGAGGGAGCCAAGCGTAGTGCCGAGCCATGCTCGGCAGAGGCCTTCCCGGTAAAGCCTCAACAGCCAACCCCTCCCCAGCCCTCCCCTTGGCC
>NZ_JBRREA010000014.1:0-99141 GCF_056759975.1 Stenotrophomonas sp. STEN031 | reverse complement strand
ATGCTCGGCTGGGCATTACCGATAGAACCTCTGCCGAGCATGGCTCGGCACTACAGTGGCATTGCTGGTAACGCCTCTGCCGAGCATGGCTCGGCACTACATTGCCTACAGGCCGGAGGCGCGCTTCCAGAACATGGACATCAATGGCGGCATTTTTCCCGCCAGGCCCAATAGCGCACCGCGTGCCAGGGTCAGGTGCATCTCATCGTTGGAGAACACCTTGTTGATCGCATCGAAGCTGTAAGCGGCCACCGTGTTCTCGCTGCGCCGGGTACGCGCCCAGCGCTGCAGGCGATGTGGCGAGCTCCAGTCCTGCCGACGCTGCCTGGCTTCGCGCACAAGATCACGCAGGCCGGCGACATCACGCAGCCCCAGGTTCACGCCCTGCCCGGCCAGTGGATGCACCACGTGCGCGGCATCGCCCAGGGTCAACACGCGCCCAGCCACATAGGCGCTGGCCAACTGCCGGCGCAGCGGGAACGCCGCGCGCGCCGACACCAAACGCATCTCACCCAAACGCCCGGCAAAGGCATTGGTCAGCTCGCGATTGAAGCTGTCCTCATCCAGAGCGAGCACCCGTTCGGCTTCGGCATCCGGCAAGGTCCAGACAATGGAGCTACGGTGGCGGTCGAACGGCAGCACCGCCAGTGGGCCGGTGTCGAGGAAACGCTGCCAGGCGGTGTCCTCGTTCGGCAGCGCACTATCCACGTAGGCAACCACGCCGCGCTGGCCATAGTCGTGGCGGCTGACCTCCAACCCTGCCAGCGTGCGCAGGGTGGATTCGGCGCCATCGGCGGCAATGGCGATCGTCGCTTCGATGCGGCGGCCATCGTCCAGGCGTAGGCGCACGCCCTGCGCATCCTGCTCCATCGCCCCCACCCGTGCCGGGCAATACAGCTGCACGCCCGCCGCCGGCAGCGCCGCCCACAGGCGGTCCACCAGCAGGCCGTTCTCGACGATCCAGCCCAGTTCGCGGCGGCCCAGGGTGTCGGCATCGAAGGTCAGGTCACCGCCACCGGCGGCGTCCCAGACCCGCATGCGTCGATAGGCGCGTGCACGGGTCTGGTCCACCTGCTTCCACACGCCCAGCGATTCCAGCAGGGCGGCATTGTCAGCGGCAAAGGCGAACACGCGCAGGTCCGGCTTCAGCGCTGACCACGGCGGCGGCTCGCGGCCTTCTATCAATGCCACCTGCAGGCCTTCCTGGGCCAGCGCCAGCGCACAGGCCGCGCCGACCACGCCGCCACCCACGATCACCGCATCCCATTGTCCGCGCCGGCTCATCGCACTTCGCTCCTGCACAGCTCGGGCACCTGGCCACGGAAGCCCATCGCCCCGCCCACCAGGAAGGACTGCACTGCGGAGGCCTGTGCTGCCGCGACCAGGCCCAGACTGCGCAGCGGCCGCATCAGCGCTGCCTCGTTGCTGGTCAAGCGCGCCAGGCCGTCGGAGAAGGCCAGAGTCTGCTCACGGTCGGGGCCACGGCGGGCCACATAGGCCTGCAACAGGGCATCGCTGCCCGGGTCCTGCGCGCCGTCCTCTATCAATTCGGCCAAGGTCAGCGCATCGCGCAACCCCAGGTTGAAGCCCTGCGCGCCCAAGGGGTGGATGGTCTGCGCGGCATTGCCCAGCAACAGCGCGCGCTCGCCCACCAGTTGCTGCGCCAGCACCTGGATCAGCGGGTAGGCGCTGCGCGGGCCGCTTTCCAGCAGGCGCCCGGCACGCCAGCCCACCGCATCCTGCAGCCGCGCCAGCCATGCCGCCTCGTCCAGCGCCATTACCGCATCGGCCTGGGCGCGGGCCACGCCGTGGACCACACCGTAATGGCGGTCGCCACGCGGCAGCAGCGCGGTCGGGCCGGTATCGGTGAAGCGCTCATAGGCAGTGCCGTCCGGCGCCTTGGCCGCGCGCAGCCGCGCCACGAACAGGGTCTGCTCGTAATCGTGTTCGCTGACCGCGATGCCCATCGCCTGCCGCACCGCGCTGCGGGTGCCGTCGGCCCCCACCACCAGCCGCGCCTGCAGCTGCTGCTCGCCAGACGCATCGCCGATGACCAGTTGGCGACGGCCATCGTTGCTGTCCCCCAGGCCAAGGAAGCGCGCCGGGCGGTAGCGGGTCAGGTGCTGCAGTTCACCCAGCCGGGCTTCCAGCGCCTCACCAAAGTCGCGCGCCACCACCACCTGGCCGAAGGCCTCGCGGCCATAGTCGCTGGCCTGCATCACCACCCGGCCGAAATCGCCGGCGCGGCTGACATGGATGCGGCGGATCGGGCCACCCGGATTGGCCAGCTTCTGCATAACCCCCAGCGCGGTCAGGGCGTTGACCGTAGCTGCGGCAAAGCTGAGGTTGCGCTGGTCGAACACCGCCGGCATGGTGCCGGCCGGGGTCGCCTCGACCAGGCCAACGTCCAGTCCCAGCCTGTCCAGTGCGATGGCCAGGCTGGCACCGACCAGCCCGCCACCGACGATCACTACGTCATGGTTCTTGCTCATGGGCCAATGATACGGGGGATCACTGGCACGGCTACGCCAGTCTTGCCGCAGCGCAACCGCCGGTTCACCCCCACTACGGCTAGAATGGCCGTCTGATTAACGGAAACCGCCACCATGACCGCCAACGTCCAACGCGCCATCATCCTGTCCCTGCTCGTGCTGCTGATGGCCGGCACCCGCCTCAACCACTTCGCGCCGGTGCCGGATGCGTCCTGGGCGGTGTTCTTCATCGGTGGTTTCTACCTGCGCAACTGGACCCGCTGGGCCTTCCCCTTGCTGATGGGTCTGGCCGTGGTGGTTGACTGGGTGGTGATCTCCAACCAGGGCATGAGCTTCTGGCAGCACTACTGTGTCTCGGCCGCCTACTGGATGTTGATCCCGGCCTATTTCGCGATGTGGGCCGGCGGCATGCTGCTGCGTCGTTACTACACAGGCGCCAGCCTCAAGTCGCTGGGCCTGCTGGCCGCCAGCGTGATCGGTTCTGTCGCCCTGTGCCACCTGATCGCCCAGGGCAGCTTCTATTGGATCAGCGCCTCGGTGGCTGAGCCGAGCGTTGCCGGCTGGGCCAAGAACTACAGCGACTGGCTGCTGCCCTACATGCAGACCGCTGCCATGTACGTCGGTGCCGCCGCACTGGTGCAGCTTGCCGTTGAAGCTACCAGCAAGCAGCCGGCCGCCGGCCGCGTTGCCCACTAAGGGCGCGCCAGGCAATGGGTAACCGCCTCTCCAAGATCTACACCCGCACCGGTGACGATGGCAGCACCGGCCTGGGCGATGGCAGCCGCACCGGCAAGGATTCGCTGCGGGTCAACGCCTACGGCACCGTCGACGAGGCCAATTCGGCCATCGGCGTGCTGCTGGCGGTGGAGCTGCCACAGGACGTGCGCGATCTGCTGACCACCATCCAGCACCAGCTGTTCGACCTGGGCGGCGAGCTGTGCATCCCCGGCCATGCCGCCATCCACGCCGCCGACATCGACGCGCTGGAGCAGCACCTGGACCGCTACAACGACGACCTGCCGCCGCTGAAGGATTTCATCCTGCCGGCCGGGGGCGAAGGTGCTGCGCGCTGCCACCTCGCGCGTACCATCGTCCGTCGTGCCGAGCGTGAGACGGTCGCACTGGCGCGGGTCGAAGATATCCGCGCCGAGGCCGTGCGTTATCTGAACCGCCTCTCCGACCTGCTGTTCGTGCTGTCCCGCGTACTTGCCAGGGCCGGTGGCCATGGCGAAGTACTGTGGAACCACGAACGCCGTCACGGCTGATCCTCCCCTCCCATACGACGCCGCGCACCGCGCGGCGTCGCCGGTTACAGTGCGGCCATGCTGGTATTCACCCACCCCGCCTGCCTTGAACATGACCCCGGTATCGACCACCCCGAGTCGCCCGAGCGTCTGCACGCCGTCATTTCCGCCCTGCGCGCCGCGTTCCCGGACCAACTGGAATGGCGCAATGCCCCGCCCGCCAAGCTCGGCGAACTGGCCCGGGTGCATAGCCGCGAGCTGATCGATTCGGTGCTGCAGGTGCAGACCGCGCCGCTGCGGCGTATCGACCTGGACACCTTCAGTTCCCCCGGTTCGGCCAGCGCAGCCCTGCATGCAGCCGGTGCCGGCGTTGCAGCGGTCGACGCGGTGATGCTCGAGGACGGCAACACCCATGTGTTCTGTGCGGTACGCCCGCCCGGCCACCACGCGACCGCCGATACCGCGATGGGCTTCTGCCTGTTCAACAACATCGCCGTGGCCGCGGCCTACGCCCGCGACAAGTACGGCCTGGAGCGCATCGCCATCGTCGATTTCGACGTCCACCACGGCAACGGCACCCAGGCCATCTTCGAGGCCGACCCCAAGGTCGCCTACTACAGCACCCACCAATCCGGCCTGTTCCCGTTCTCGGGCAACATGCGCGAACGCGGGGTCGGCAACATCTGCAACATCCTGCTGCCGCCGGGCAGTGGCGGCTTCCGCTTCCGCAATACCTGGGCCGACGAGATGCTGCCGCAGATCGAGGCATTCCGGCCACAGCTGCTGTTCATCTCGGCCGGTTTCGACGCCCATATGCGTGACCCGCAAGCCGACCTGATGGTCGAGACCGAGGACTTCGGCTGGCTGACCGCCGAACTGGTCAGGCTCGCCGAGCGCCACGGCAGCGGCCGCGTGGTGTCGATGCTGGAGGGGGGCTACGACCTGCAGGCGCTGCGCGAATGCAGCGTGGCCCACGTCGAGGAACTGCTCGCAAGCCGTTGATGGATGAACCCTGCCCGGCCCATCCGGCAGCCTTTCATTGCCCCCATGCAGGCGATGCGGCAAGCTAGCGACCGTTTTCCCCCGAATGCGAACCGCGTGCGCCGAGCTCTCCGCCTGCTTCCCCTGCCCTTGGGCATTGCCATCTGCCTGCCCGCCTGGGCCGACGAGAAGCCGGTGAACTGGGGCCTGTGCCCGGCCACCGACACCTTGCCGGCCTTCGACGAAGCGCCGCCGGTCGACCCGGCTGCCGCAGCCAACCGCGAGCAGCTGCCGACCGATATCGAAGGCAACGAGCTGACCGGCACCAGCACCGTGCCGCAGTACCAGGGCAATGTGCTGCTCAAGCGTGGCGACCAGTTCATGGGCGCCGACAGCCTGCGCATGGACACCGAAACCGGCAACTACATTGCCGAAGGCAATGTCCGTTATTCGGATTCGTCGATCCGGATGGTCGCCGAGCGCGCCGAAGGCAACCAGGAAACGGATTCACACAAGATCAGCGATATCCGTTACCAGCTGGTTTCCCGCCGCGGCAATGGCTCGGCCGACTCGGTCGACCTGCAGGGCTCGACCGGGCAGATGCACCATTCCAGCTACACCACCTGCGATCCCTCGCAGCCCGTGTGGAAACTGGTGGCACCGCAGATCGATGTCGACAACGAAGAAGGCTTTGGCACCGCCCGCAATGCGGTATTGCGCATCGGCAAGGTGCCGGTGCTGTACGCGCCCTACTTCAAGTTCCCGATCGACGACCGCCGCATGACCGGCCTGCTCTATCCCAAGATCAGCATGTCCGGGCGCAACGGCGTTGATTACGCGCAGCCGATCTACTTCAATCTGGCGCCCAACTACGACGACACCCTGACCCCGCGCTACATGAGCAGGCGCGGGCTCATGCTCGACAACGAATTCCGCTATCTGTATTCCGGTGGCCGCGGCCAACTGGATACCGCGTATCTGCCCAACGACTCGCTGCGTGACCGCGACCGTGGCACCGTGGCCTTCAACGGCTACCACAACGTCAACAGGCACTGGCAGGCCCGCGCCAATATGGCCTGGGTCAGCGATGAGCGCTACGTCGAGGACTTTGCCAACCGCCTGAACGGCATCACCGCCTCCAATCTGCAGAGCACCGCAGGCCTGTACGGCACCGGCCGCGCATGGACCGCCGGCATCATGGCCGACGAGTGGCAGCTGACCGACTACACGCTGACCGAATCCTCCCTGCCCTACAGCCGCCAACCGCGCCTGTTCGCCACCTGGGACGAGAGCTTCGGCCGCTGGTTCGAGGCGGGCGTGTATGCCGAAGCAGTACGCTTCACCCACGACGACATCCACTTCAAGAATGGCGCCGACCAGGACTACACCCGCAATGGGCTGTCCAGGGCCATGCCTGGCGGTTCCCGCCTCGACATCAAGCCTTACGTGTCGATGCCGTTGGGCGGCGCTGCCTGGTACATCACCCCTACCCTGGCCTGGCGCTATACCGCCTATGACCTGGAGCGTGGCCTGGCCGATGACATCCGCGCCCAGCAGTTGCGCGCAGCCGGCATCGACCCGGCCACCGCCACCCCGGAGCAGCGCCGCGGCAACACCTCGCCCAACCGCAGCATGCCCATCACCAGCATCGACATGGGCCTGTTCTTCGACCGTGAGACCACGCTGGGCGGCAAGTCCTATCTGCATACGCTGGAACCGCGGCTGTTCTACCTGAACACGCCCTACCGCGACCAGTCGGACCTGCCGCTGTTCGACACCCGCGCCTTCACCTTCAGCTGGGGCCAGCTGTTCCGCGATTCGCGCTTCACCGGCGCCGACCGCCAGAACGATGCCAACCAGCTGACCACGGCGCTGACCACGCGCCTGATCCGGCAGGCCGATGGCCGCGAGAAGCTGTCGGCCAGCATTGGCCAGATCAGCTATTTCGACGACTCCATGGTCACCGTCAACCCCGGTGACCCGGTGGTGAGCGAAAGCAAGTCCGCCTGGGTCGCCGACGTCAACTGGGCGCTGACCGACCGCTGGACCCTCGGCAGCACCTACCAGTGGAATCCCAAGTTCCGCAAGGAAGACCTGGCCAGCGTGCGCGCACGCTACCTGCTGCCCGACGACGGCGTGATCAACCTGAGCTACCGCTACCGCGGCAACCCGACCACCGGCCAGGAACAGCTCAAGCAGGCGGATTTCTCCTTCCTGTACCCGATCAACCCGCGCTGGAGCATCGTCGGCCGCTATTACTACTCCATGCTCGACAGCAAGCCGCTGGAAATCATCGGTGGCGTGCAATGGGACAGTTGCTGCCTGGCCGTGCGTGCGCTGGCCCGCCGCTACGTCAGAAACCGCGAGGGTGACCTCAACAATTCGTTCCAGATCGAGTTCGTGCTCAAGGGCCTGAGCTCGGTCGGACAGGACACGGACCGCACCTTGCGCCGTGCTATTCTCGGCTACAACCGAGACGACCTCTACCTCGTTCCGCCGAGCAATATCGAAGCGAACGACGACGACTACGATCCCAACCAGATTCCATGACCAAGACCCTTCCTGCAGTCCTCGCCACCTTGCTGGCGTTCTCCGGCGTTGCCGCCCCGGCTGTTGCACAGCAGACGCAGCCGCTGGATCGCATTGCCGCCATCGTCGACGAGGGCGTGATCCTGCAGAGCGAACTGCAGCGTGCGGTTGCCAACATCAAGGGACAGTACGCCGGGCGCGAAGCCCAGCTGCCGCCCGAGTCGGTACTGGAGCGCCAGGTGCTGGAACGCCTGGTACTGGTCAAGCTGCAGGTGGCCCGCGCCGAAGGCAGCGGCATCCGCGTCAGCGACGAAGAGCTCAACCACGCCATCGGCAGCATTGCCCAGCAGAACGGCACCACCGTTGACGGTCTGCGCCAGCGCCTGAGCCAGGACGGCATCGGCTTCCAGGACTTCCGCAATTCGGTGCGCGAGGAAATCATCACCCAGCGCCTGCGCCAGAGCTTTGCGCAGAGCCGCATCAGCGTCAGCGAAGGCGAAGTGGATGCCGCGCTGGCCCAGCAGAATGCCGGTGGCGCCCAGTTCCACCTGGCGCACATCCTGATCGCCCTGCCTGAGGGCGCCACGGCCGAGCAGATTGCCACCGGCCAGAGCAAGGTCGACGGCGTCAAGGGCCTGCTCGACAAGGGTGAACTGGATTTCGCGGCGGCGGCCGTACGCTATTCGGACAGCCCCAACGCCTTGGAAGGCGGTGACCTGGGCTGGCGCAGCGTCGACGAAATCCCCAACGCCTTTGCCAACCAGATCAAGAACATGAAGGCCGGCGACGTGCTGGGCCCGATCCGCGGCCCGAGCGGCTTCCAGCTGCTCAAGCTGGTGGAAACGCGTGACGCCAACGCTGGCGACAGTGGCCAGAAGGTCACCGAATACCATGCCCGTCACATCCTGGTGCGCGTCACCGACCAGGTCGACGACGCTGCTGCCAAGGCCAAGATCGAGACCCTGCGTGCACGCATCGCGGGCGGCGCCGACTTCCAGACCGTGGCCAAGGAGTCGTCCGACGACGCCAACAGCCGTGGCCAGGGCGGTGACCTGGGCTGGTTCCCGGCCGATGCGTTTGGCCCGGACTTCGGCAAGCAGGTCGAAAGCCTGGCCGACAACGGCGTGGGCACTCCGTTCCGCACCGATGCCGGCTGGCATATCGTGCAGCGCGTAGGCAGCCGCCAGACCGACGTCAGCGACAACAACAAGCGCGCCCAGATCCGTGAGCAGATCGGCCGTCGCAAGTTGGACGACGAGTACAACCGGTTCCTGCAGGAGCTGCGCGGCGAAGCCTATGTCAGCTTCCGCAGCGGCGACCGTGCCGAGGGCAATGCCGATACGGCAACCACGCCCGCAGAACCTGCCAAGCCCTGACCGATGATTCCCCAGCTCGCTCTGGTTCCGGGCGAGCCCTCCGGGATCGGCCCGGAACTTTGCATCCGCCTTGCCCAACAGCCGCGCAGTGACTGCCGGCTGTTGGCGTTTGCGGACCCGGATACCCTGCAGGCCGCCGCCCGCGCGCTGAACCTGCCATTGCAGTTGCTGCCCGAACACGCCGACGCCCAGCGCCCCGGCGACCTGCGCCTGCGCGAAGTCCGCAACGCCACCCCCTCGCAGTTCGGCCAGGCCGACCCGCGCAATGCACGTGCGGTGATCGACGCCCTGCTCGGCGCCGGCCAGGCCTGCCTGGACGGCAGCCTCGACGGCGTGGTCACCGGCCCGGTGCACAAGGCGGTGATCAACCTGGGCGGCATCGCCTATAGCGGCACCACCGAGCTGCTGGCCCAACAGGCCGGTGTGGAGGTGGTGATGATGCTGGCCAACGACATCGTGCGCGTGGCCCTGGCCACCACCCACCTGCCGCTGCGCGACGTCGCCGACGCCATCAGCGCCGACAGCCTGAGCAGGGTCATCCGTACCACCCACGCCGCCCTGCGCCGCGACTTCGGCCTGGCTGCACCACGCATCGCCGTGCTCGGCCTGAACCCGCATGCCGGCGAAGACGGTCACCTGGGCCGTGAGGAGCTGGACCTGATCATCCCGCTGCTGGAACAGCTGCGTGCTGAAGGCATGCAGCTGATCGGTCCGCTGCCGGCCGATACCGCCTTCCTGCCGGCCAAATTGGCCGGTTTCGACACGGTGCTGGCGATGTACCACGACCAGGGCCTGCCGGTGCTCAAGTACAGCGGCTTCGAGCAGGCCACCAACATCACCCTGGGCCTGCCCTACCCGCGCGTGGCGGTCGACCATGGCACCGCCCTGGACCTCGCCGGCAAGGGCGTGGCCGATCCCTCCAGCCTGTTTGCCGCCACCGAGCTGTGCGCCCGGCTGGCTGCACAACGTAAAATCACCGCATGAATTCAGATCACTCCCCGCGCAGCGGCTTCACTGCCCCGGCCAAGAAACAGCTGGGCCAGCACTTCCTGGCGGACAAGTATTACGTCGAGAAGATCGTCATGGCGGTCGACCCGAAGGACGGCGACCGCCTGGTCGAGATCGGCCCGGGCCAGGGCGCGATCACCTTCCCGCTGCTGCGCCGCCACCCCAGGCTGACCGTCATCGAGTTCGACCGTGACCTGATCGTGCCCTTGACCGAGGCCGCCGCGCCGCTGGGCGAGCTGACCATCGTCCACAGCGACGTGCTGCGGGTCGATTTCACCGAACTGGCTGCAGGCGACAAGATCCGCCTGGTCGGCAACCTGCCCTACAACATTTCCTCGCCCATCCTGTTCCACGCGCTGGACCACGCTGCGGCGATCTCGGACATGACCTTCATGCTGCAGAAGGAAGTGGTCGACCGCATGGCGGCCGGCCCCGGCAGCAAGGTCTACGGCCGCCTGAGCGTGATGCTGCAGGCGTTCTGCGAGGTCAGGTCGCTGTTCGTGGTGCCGCCGGGCGCGTTCCGGCCGCCACCGAAGGTGGATTCGGCCGTGGTCCGGCTGCTGCCGCGCGATCCGGCCACGGTCGGCATCAACGACCGCAAACGCTTTGCCGACGTGGTCCGCGCCGCCTTCGGCCAGCGCCGCAAAACCCTGCGCAACGCCCTCAACGGGGTCATCGACCAGGCCCAGTTCGAAGCCGCCGGCGTGCGCAGCGATGCCCGCGCCGAGCAGCTGGAAGTTGCCGATTTCATCAGGCTTGCCAACCTGCCGCACGAATAAGCGCTGCATACACGCAAACCGATCACCTGCTTTTGCTTACACTCCTCCCATGGAAGACAACCGCCACTACGCGATCGAGATCGAGGTCTCGCCTCGTTTCATCGACGACCAGTCGGCCCCTGAAGACGGCCGCTTTGCGTTCGCCTACACGATCCGCATCCACAACCGTGGCACCGTCCCGGCCCGCCTGATCAGCCGCCACTGGCGCATCACCGACGGCGAAGGCCGGGTCGAGCATGTCGATGGTGAGGGCGTGGTCGGCGAGCAACCGCGCCTGCGCCCCGGCGAGGAGTTCCGCTACACCTCCGGGGTGATGCTGGGCACCGAGCACGGCACCATGCAGGGTCATTACGACATGCTGGCCGACGACGGCACCGAATTCGCCGCGACGATCGCGCCGTTCGTGCTTGCCATTCCCAGGACGCTGCACTGATGGCGACCTGGGCAATCGGCGATCTGCAGGGCTGTTACGACGTCACCCAGCGTTTGCTGGAAAAGATCAACTTCGACCCGGCCGCAGACAAACTGTGGTTCGCTGGAGACCTGGTCAACCGCGGCGGCCAGTCGCTGGAAACCCTGCGGCTTGTGCATTCACTGCGCGAGCACAGTGTCACCGTGCTCGGCAACCACGATCTGTCCCTGCTGGCCATTGGCGCCCGCAGTGAAGAGGAGCAGCGCAAGGTCAACCCGGACCTGCAACGCATCGTGTTGGCCGAGGACCGCGACGTGCTGTTGGACTGGCTGCGCATGCAGAAGCTGGCGCACGTGGACCGTGAGCTGGGCTGGATGATGTTCCACGCCGGGCTGGCGCCGAAATGGACCGTGGCATTGGCCGAAAAGCACGCGCGCGAAGTCGAGCAGCAGCTGCATGGCAATGGCTACCGCAAGCTGTTTCGCAACATGTACGGCGACAAGCCGGCGTGGTCGCCGGGCCTGAGCGGCTACGACCGCTCGCGCGCCATCATCAACATCTTCACCCGCATGCGTTACTGCACGCCAAGCGGGCGCATCGGCATGGAAGACAAGGGCACGCCGGGTACCCAGCCGCAGGGCATGTACCCCTGGTTTGAAGTGCCCGGGCGGGTCGAGCGTGAGCTGAAGATGGTCTGCGGCCATTGGTCGGCGCTGGGCCTGACCATCACCCAGGGCGTGCATGCCATCGATACCGGTGCGGTCTGGGGTGGCAAGCTCACCGCACTGCAGCTGGACAGCGAAGACCTGCGCGTCGTGCAGGTGCCGGGCCGTGACGTGCCGGCCGCGGTGCCCGGCCAGCATCCGCCGCGCAAGCCGCGCGTGGAGGCCAAGCCGGAAGCCAAACCCGAAGCCAAATCCGAAACGCGCAGCGAAGCGCCCCGCCCCGAGCGCAGCGGTGAACAGCGCCGCCGGCCGCGCCGCCATCGTCCGCGTGGGCGCAACGGCAATGGCAACAACAACGGCAGCAACAGCACGCCTGCGCCAGACAACAACGGACCGGCTGCATGAGGCCTTGGCCATCAGCGTTGGTGCTGATGGTCATCGCAGTGCTTGCCGGCTGTCGTCCGCAGACGGATGACACGCAGACCAGCCCGCCGTCGCAGGCAGCAACCGAATCCACGCCTGCTGCAACTTCGCCCCCGCTGGTGGCAGCTGCACGAGCGCAGATCGGTGTCACCACCCGCTACGATCCGGCCTATTTTTCCCTCGGCTATCCCGGTGGCGATCCGCCGCTGGATCGCGGTGTCTGCACCGATGTGGTGATCCGCGCCCTGCGCACGCAAGGTGTTGACCTGCAGCAGCGCATCAACGAGGACATGCGCGGGGATTTCCCCGCCTATCCGTCGCTATGGGGACTGTCGCGACCGGATCGGAACATCGACCACCGCCGCGTGCCCAACCAGATGCGCTGGTTCCAGCGCCAGGGCTGGGAGCTACCGATAACTACCCTCGCCGATGACTACGCCGCCGGCGACATCGTTGCGTGGAAGCTCAATGGCAACGGGCTACTGCACGTAGGCATCGTTTCTGACCGGCGGCTGGATGATGGCACCCCGCTGGTGCTGCACAACATCGCACAGGGCACGCAGGAGCAGGATCTGTTGTTCCGGCACACGATCATCGGGCATTACCGGATGCCGGGGTGATGGGCTCTCTTGCGAGGCTCTGGAAGCCTTGTGCAAAGGGCAAAGAGCTACCCCTCCCCAACCCTCCCCTTGGCTGCGCCAAAGGGAGGGAGCTGATCTCGCCGGCTGCACCATTTCGCGCAGCCAAGGCTGTTACCCCCTCCCTTTGGCATAGCCAAGGGGAGGGTGGGGAGGGGTAGCTTCGTAGCCTTTAGCTGTTGACCTCAAAACAACTCAGCACCGCACGTAATGCACGAACCGGAATGCAAACGCATGCCGCTCATCCGCGGCATGCGCCAGGTTCTCCACCTCCCGCCACAGCGCCGGATCCACGTCCGGAAAATGCGTATCGGCGTTCACTTCGGTATCCACCCAGGTCAGGTGCAGATCGGTGGCCTGATCCAGCAACAGCCGATAGATCTCACCACCACCAATCACGCACAACTCGTCGGCACCCTCGCCCGCCGCAATCGCCCGCGCCTCATCCAACGAAGCCACCGCACGCATGCCGGCAAACGGCACCTGGCCACTGCGGGTCAACACCAGATTGGTCCGCCCCGGCAGCGCACGACCCAGCGATTCGGCGGTCTTGCGCCCCATCAGGATCGGCTTGCCCAAGGTCAGCGCCTTGAAGTGCTTGAAGTCATCCGGCAGATGCCAGGGCATCGCGTTGTCATGGCCAATGCCATGATTGCGATCCAGTGCAGCGATCATGGAAAGCTTCACAATTCCACCTCAGACGAAGCCAAATGGGTTCTGCAGGTTTCAACAACCTGCTTGAACTCGGCGCTCGCCGGCGTATCCATGATCTGAAGATAGCCGGGCTTGGCCACTTCCATCTGCGCGTCCACCAATCCCGCCATGCGCTCGGCCAACCCCTTGTGGTTGACCACAAGATACGTGGCCAACACCAGGTTGCCACCATCCATTGCGGTGATGACCAGGAGCCTTTCAGCCGCTGTCAGTTGCTCCTGCAATGCCGAATTGATCCCGGCTTCCAACGCCTTGCCGTCCACCATTTCTTGTGCCCATGGACGTAGTTGGCCTTGCATGAGCTCATTCAACGCCGGCCGGATCTGAACACATTGATCCTCCCATCCTGGCGGGGCATACGCCAACGAAGCGACTTCCACTTCGCCCAGCAGTTCTTCCACCAATGACTTCTGCAGAACCGGCTTGATGAGCTGCACGAAGATGGCTGAGTTTTGTTCGGAAGGTGTCTGCTTGGCCAATTTTTTGGCCAACGCCGGCGCCTGTACCGCAACCACCAGAACTGCAAAGAGCAATGCGATCCGTCGCATGGCAGATCTCCCTTGCTGAAACATCACACCGCCACCGGCGCCTTGATTGCCGGATGTGGGTCGTAGCCGTCGATGCGGATGTCGTCGAACTGGAAGCCGAACAGGTCGGTCACCGCCGGGTTCAACCACAGCGTGGGCAGCGCGCGCGGTTCGCGCGACAGCTGCTCGCGTGCCTGCTCGTAGTGGTTGGAATAAATGTGCGCGTCGCCCAGCGTGTGCACGAAATCGCCGACGCCCAGTCCGGTCGCCTGCGCCACCATATGCGTCAGCAAGGCATAGCTGGCGATGTTGAACGGTACGCCGAGAAAGATGTCGCCGCTGCGCTGGTACAGCTGGCAGCTGAGCTTGCCGTCCACCACATAGAACTGGAACAGGTTATGGCAGGGCATCAGCGCCATCTGCGACAACTCGCCCACGTTCCAGGCGCTGACCACCAGCCTGCGCGAATCCGGATTGCGCTTGATCTCGTCCACCAGCCATTGCATCTGGTCGATCTCGCGGCCATCGGCGGTGGCCCAGCTGCGCCACTGCTTGCCGTAGACCGGGCCGAGGTCGCCGTTGGCATCAGCCCATTCGTCCCAGATGTTGACCTTGTTGTCCTTCAGGTAGCCGATATTGGTATCGCCCTTCAGGAACCACAGCAGCTCGTGGATGATCGAGCGCAGGTGCAGCTTCTTGGTGGTGACCAGCGGGAAGCCCTGGCTGAGATCGAAGCGCATCTGCCAGCCAAACACGCTGCGCGTGCCGGTGCCGGTGCGGTCGGACTTCTCGGTGCCGTGCTCCATCACATGCTGCAGCAGATCCAGATATTGCTTCATGCCTTCTTCTCTTCCAGTGGAAGCACCGGCTGCAACACCGGCGCGCGGCGCGACATTGCCAGCAACACCAGGCCCAGCACGATCAACGGCAGGCTCAGGATCTGGCCACGGGTCAACCAATCAAACGCGACGTACACGCCGTTGTCGGGCATGCGCACGAACTCGACCAGGAAGCGGAAACACCCATACAGCAGCGCGAACAAGCCGGACACGGCATAACGCGGGCGCGGTTTCATCGAGTAGAACCACAGCACCAGGAACATCACCAGACCTTCCAGCAGTGCTTCATACAACTGCGAGGGATGACGCGCGTACTGGGTGAGCAGGCCAGCGGCATAGTCCTGCTGGATCTGCGCAGCGGACAGCAGCTGCTCCATCGCCGGCAATCCGGCCGGAACGTCCTTCAGCGGCGAATGCGGGAAGATCACGCCCCAGCCGGCATTGGTGAACTTGCCGTACAGCTCGCCACCAATGAAGTTGCCCAGCCGACCAAAGCCCAGGCCCAGCGGCACCAGCGGTGCAACGAAGTCGATGGTGTCGAAAAAGTGCAGCTTGTGCTTGCGCGTCCACCACCAGCCGGCGATCAGTACGCCGAGCAGGCCACCATGGAAACTCATGCCACCTTCCCAGACCCGCAGCAGGATCAGCGGATTGGCGAGGAAGTCGGCGGTTGCGTAGAACAGCATGTAGCCGATGCGTCCGCCCAGCACCACGCCCAGCATCGCGTAGAACAGCAGGTCGGAGAATCCGTTCATGTCCACGCCCGGCAAGCGCCCGGCGAGGATGCGCGAGCGGCCCAGCCACCAGGCGGCGGCAAAGCCCAGCAGGTACATGACACCGTACCAGTGCACATCGATCGGACCCAGCGAGAAAGCGATGGGGTCTATGTCATGAAGAAAGAGCATGTGGGCACTGTCAGGCGAACCAGTCCCTATTCTCGGGGTAGCAGCCCTTGCCACTCAACCCATGGTTCAGCCGAACACCTGCGGGTGGTCAGGTAGCTCATTGCGCACACGCCCCGCCGGATCGGGCGGAAAGTGCGCCGACAGCAGCTGTGAGACCTCCGCCACCGCCGCCAGCACGGCTTCCTCGCGCGTATTTCCGTTCAGCTGCTCGCGCAGATGGTCGCAGATCAGCCGCCATTGCGCGGCATCCACCCGCGCCTGCAGGCCACGGTCGGCGACGATCTCGATGGCATGGTCGGCCAGCAGCAGATAGATCAACACGCCGTTATTGGCCTCGGTGTCCCAGGTACGCAGCAGCGCGAAGGCGTGCTCGGCACGGGCACGGGCGCTGGTGTTCTTCCACAACAGGGCAAGCGGCAGGTCGGACTCGACCGCGAACATCACCTGGCCGCTGTGCAGGCGCTCGCCGTCGGCAATGGCGTGGGCGATCCGGTCCAGGCTGGCCTCCGGGAATGCGGCATGCGCGGAGGGAGCAAAGAAATGTCGTAACCAGCGCATCACCAGCTCCCCGAGGCGCCACCGCCTCCCGAACGTCCACCCCCACCGCCCCAACCGCCACCACCGCCGAAGCCTCCACCGCCTCCGCCAAAGCCACCGCCACCACCGAAGCCGCCTCCGCCAGCATACCCACCGGAACTAGCATTCCCCAGCGAAATCAACACCGCAGCTACGGCAGCGACGCCACCACCAAGAAGAGACACCAGCATCCACGCAATGCCACCTGCAACCAGGCCTGACACGAAAACCCGCGCCAACCGCGATGACTTGAACATCAACACACGCATGACAAGCGACACCACCATGGCGATCGCAATTGCCACAAAGAAAATAAAGTCACCACTGGCGCCTCCATTCCGATCGCCGTGGTTGCTGCTGACCGGCGCCGGTAGTTCCTCGCCATCAATGATCTTGACCAGCACGCCGCTGGCGGCGGTGATGCCCCCTGCATAGTCGTTCTGGCGGAAATGCGGCACCAGGTATTCCTGGATCACCCGGTTGGCGATGGCGTCGGGAATGGCGCCTTCCAGTCCATAACCGGGCTCGATCCGCACCCGCCGGTCATCCTTGGCCACCAGCAGCAGCACGCCGTCATCCACGCCCTTGCGGCCAATCGCCCACTGGTCGAACACACGGGTGCTGTACTGGGCAATGTCCTCGGGCTGGGTGGTCGGCACGATCAGTACCTGCAGCTGTGCGCCCTTGCGCTGCTGCAGGGCAATAGCCTGCTGCTCCAGCGCCTGCTTCTGCGCCGCATCGAGGGTGCCGGTGGTATCGACCACTGGCGAGTCCAGCGGCGGGATCGGCGCCAGCTGCTGGGCCGACACCGGGCCTGCCCAGCCCAGGCCGAGCAGGCACAGCAGCAGGCCGAACCGTTGCAGCAACGCGCTCATCGCGCGCGGCTCACTGTGCCGGTGCGGGCTGCGGCGGCGTCTGCTGCGGCGCAGCCGGCTGGGTACCGAAGTTCACCGCCGGCGGCTGCGCGATCTGCGCCTCGTTGTCGACGGTGAAGTTGGGCTTGGCCGCATAGCCGAACATCTTGGCGGTGATCACCTGCGGGAACGAGCGGATGTAGGTGTTGTAGTCCTGCACCAGCTGGATATAGCGGCCACGGGCGACGGTGATGCGGTTCTCGGTGCCTTCCAGCTGCGCCTGCAGGTCGCGGAAGTTCTGGTCCGACTTCAGCGTCGGGTAGTTCTCGCTGACCACCAGCAGCCGCGACAGCGCGCTGCCCAGTTCGCCCTGGGCCTGCTGGAACTGCTTGAGCGAATCGGCATCGTCGGCATTGACCTGGATCTGCCCCACCCTGGCGCGGGCATTGGTGACCTCGGTCAGCACCTGGCGCTCCTGCTGGGCATAGCCCTGCACGGTATTGACCAGGTTGGGGATCAGGTCGGCACGGCGCTTGTACTGGTTGACCACCTCGGACCAGCCGGCCTTGACCGCCTCGTCCTTCTGCTGGATGGCGTTGTAGCCACAGCCGGAAATGGAAATCACCGCGATGACAAGCAACATCAGGCGAAGGTACTGGCGCATGGGTCGGACCCTGGATGGCTGGAGCGCCGAGCATGCCACGTTGCCTGTTCAAGGTTTGCAAAGACCGGGTGGCGGGTCAAAGCCCCCGAGCGAGGCTGTTGTGGGAGCGGCGGCAGCCGCGAAGCTGACCACCCTTCAGATTGCAGGCATCCCCGCACCTACAGCTGCACCGGCTTCACGGCTGACGCCGCTCCCACAAAAAACAAAACGGCCGGCAATGCCGGCCCTTTCAGGTCAGGTTCCCGGCCGGCGATGCCGGCCGATCAGACGCTTACCAGTTGTCCGAACCCGGCACGTGGTGGGCCTTGGCATTGCGCCGCATCAGCAGGTTCAGCCACTCCACCAGGATCGAGAAACCCATCGCCGCGTAGATGTAGGGCTTGGGCACATGCACGTCCAGACCATCCAGCACCAGCACCGCACCCACCATCAGGATGAAGGCCAGCGCCAGCAGCTTCACGGTCGGGTTGGCATCAATGAAACGGCCCAGCGGGTTGGCCGCCAGCAGCATCACCGCTACCGACAGCAGCACCGCACAGACCATGACCGGGACGTGCGAGGCGATGCCGACGGCGGTGATCACCGAGTCCAGCGAGAATACGATGTCGATCACCGCGATCTGCGCGATCACCATGCCGAACGAAGCAGCCACCTTGGTCGTGGTCGGGTCGGCATCTTCGCCGCCGGTGACCAGCTCGCGGACTTCCTTGGCACCCTTGTAGAGCAGGAACAGGCCGCCCACGATCAACACCAGGTCACGGATCGAAATGCCCATGCCAGCCACATTGAACAGGTTGTTCTCCATGTGGGCCAGGTAGGCCAGCGAGATCAGCAGCAGGATGCGGGTGATGCAGGCGACCGCAATGCCGACGCGACGGGCCAGCGGGCGCTTCTCCTCGGGCAGGCGCCCGACCGCAATGGAGATGAAGACCAGGTTGTCGATACCGAGCACGATTTCCAGTGCGCTGAGCATGAACAGGGTGACCCAAACGTTGGGGTCGGCTAGGAACTCAAGAGACATGCGATCAATCCTTCAATAAAACCATTGCATCAGCGCCACCCGGCGGCTGACTTGTCAGAAAACGCGCGGCAGCAGGATCAGGCCCCAGCACAGCAGCACGTTCATCATCAGCACGAACACCGCCGCCGAGCCCATGTCCTTGGCGCGGCCCGCCAGCACGTGGTACTCGGGTCCGTAACGCTCGATCACCGCCTCGATGGCCGAGTTGGCCAGTTCCATGGCGATCACCAGCAACATCGAGCCGATCAGCAGCACCTGCTCCACCGGACTCTGGCCCAGCCAGAGGGCCAACGGTGCCAGCACCACGAACAGGCAGACTTCCAGCCGGAACGAGGACTCATGCATCCATGCCGCGCAAAGCCCCTGCCAGGACCACTTGGCAGCCTTGAGAATGCGACCGGGGCCCCGCGGCATATGCCCGATCTGGTCAGCCATGCGACACCTTGGCAGTTGCCGCATCGCGGCCGCGCAGAAGCTTGAAGCCTGAACAACCGCTCATGGAAATGACACCGGTAGCGTGAGATTAGCTGCCAATTTTGCCACATCTGGCCACTGCTTACCGGCGCTGACGCGAACGCAGCCCTCAGCGATACAGGAGGGTCGCGGTGGTGCCCTGCCCCTCATGGCTGTCCAGTTCGATCCGCCAGCCGCAACGCTCACACAGGCGCCGCACGATCGGCAAGCCCAGCCCCACGCCCTGCTGACGACCGCCCTCAGCCCGGTAGAAGGGTTCGAATATCCGCGCCACGGCGTCGCGGCTCATGCCGATACCGGTATCGCGGACAACCACCTGTCCGGGCGTCACCCGCACCTCCACCTCACCTACGTCGGTGTAAAGGCAGGCATTGCGCAACAGATTGGCCACCACCACGTGCATCACGCGCGGTGGTGCCATCAGCATCGGGTTGCCTTCAACCACAACCCGCAGCTGGACCGGCTTTCCCTGCAGCAGTTCTTCGGCATTGGCCGCCTCGTAACGCACCACCTCGCCAACATCGAACAGCTCCGACTGCGGCTCCACATCCACCTCCCGGGCCAGCAACAGGAAGGCATCGATCACCGCCTCCATGTCGCGACCGGCACGCTGGATGCGCTGCAGGCTGCGCTGCAAACGCGGGGTCAGGCCCGAATCGGCCAAGGCCATGTCGCTGGCCATGCGGATCACGGTCAGCGGTGTACGCAGTTCATGACTGGCGTCACGGGTGAAGTTGCGCTCACGGGCCACGTGGTCGGCGACCTTGCCGGCCATGCCATGCAGCGCCAATGCCAGCTGCCGGGTTTCACCCTGCACTTCCGGTGGCAGCCGTTCGGGCGCCAGCTCGTTGGCATCGGGATGACGCGGGTCCCACAGGGACACCCTGCGTGCCAGCCAACTTATCGGCGACACCAGCCGTGATGAGGAGCGGTAGGTCAACCATGACGCCGCATGGATGGCCAGCAGTATCAGCAGCACCCCCGCCCAGACCGCGGCGCGGTGCGCGGGGGATCGCTGGAACACCAGGTACAGGCGCCCCGCCGCCTGCTGGTCCACCAGTACCAGTTGGTCGGAGGTTTCCAATTCGTGGAAACCCGGCGGAAGCCGCCGCAACGGCTCGGGAATCATCGCATCGGACTGCCCGGCAGACTGCAGATAGCCGCGGATACGCAGTGTGTTGGGAGGCGCCGGATCCGCGCTCTGGGCGCTCTGCTGCCAGTAATACTCTGCCTCGCCCTGCAGGACCGCGTTGATCAGGCCGTACTTGACCACCAGCGCCATCAGGTAGCCGCCAAGCAACACGGCCAGACTCGCCAGCAGCGCCTGCACGATGAATGCCTTTCTGATCTTGCGCGGTAACCCGTACGCCATGCGCCCCCCTCGAAGCCCGCGTGATTATAGGGACTGAACCGGCGCAGTCGCAGAAATACCCGACACAAAAAAGTGCCTGTGTCAAGCCCTCAGTGAAAATCGCTGGGGGCTTGAAAGCTTATACAGGACACGGGTTTAGCTCTACTTCGGGCCGCTTTGCGGGGCTGCGGCTTTGTGGGCTAGGAGCCACATAAGAGCGTCGCGGTAGAAAGCCGGAGCGTACTGCGTCGGGGCGATTGCCAGCAGACGGCAGGCTTGCTCGGCCATCATAGCCCAATCGGTCGCGGCGCTCCAGAACGAAGAACGCGCAGCGTTGGGCTGCGCGTTCGAGGGTGCGTCGGCAAAGTATCCGTGCATTGTCAGCTCGGCTTCGGCGGTGCGGGCCTGCTCGCGCCTCCCTTCCTGAATCCCCGGTCGCCGGCAATGAACGCCTCCAGCATGTGCGGGATCAACTTCTCTGCATCGACCGCCTCGCCATACGCCTGCGCGTGCAGTGCGGCGTAGCGGTCGAGGTCGGCTTTCAGGCTGGCCGGGCACGCGAAGGTAAGCTTGACGTTCTCGGTCTTGGGCAGCGGCCCAAGCCGCAGTTTCTTGGTCGCGTTCATTGCGAAGCTCCCCGATTGAAGAACAGCGGCTGGTAGGGCCGCAGCACTAGATCCCGGTTAACGATGATCCGCACCGGCAGGCCCGGCCGCTCGGTCAGCGTCGGTTGGATGTTCATGTTGCGCCGGGTGATTTCCTGGCCGACCTGATTGATGCTGTCCTGGGCGCTGTCACGTCCGGCGATGACGATGCGGTTGCCGTCCTGGCGGTTCTCTGGCGCGGCCAGTTCTGCGCCGACGCCCAGCAGCGTCGTCAGCACCGCACCGGCAAAGATGCGGTTCCAGTGCCAGTCCACGTCATCCTCCAAGCCCGCGTAGCCGGCCGGGTCGGTGCCGACAAGGTTGTCCAGCGTCAGCGAGGACGTGTCGGGCAGGATGATCCGGTTCCACACCACCTGTACGCGGCTCTGTCCGTAGCCGACCTGGCTGTTGTAGCGCCCGAGGATGCGCGCCCCCTGCGGAATCAGCAGGAACTTGCCGGTGGCTGTGTCATAGACCGGCTCCGTCACAGTGCCGATCACGTCGCCCGGCAAGTCCGACTTGATGCCTGTCACTAGCGCACCGGCGATCACCGTTCCGGCCATCACCTGATACGGCGACGCGGGCAGCGCCAGATTCCCGGAATTGCGGGTTTCCGTAGAACCGGCTTTCAGGAACGCCTCTTTCTGGTCTTGCCGGTTCTGCACGGCGGTCGGGTCGGCGGGCTGGGCCGCCGTTGAGGCAGGCCCAGCAGCGAGCGGATCGAAGGCCGCAAGCGTGCTTGCAGCCCCCGGCGCTGCCTGCGCGACCGTGGCGGCGGTCTGCCCTTGGCCGCCCGAGCGGAAGAACACCGACGAGGCCGCAGCCGCGTCCGCCTCCTTACGCAAGGCATCTTCGGGATCATGGCCTGGCGGCGAATAGCCCGGCGTCACCGGCTGCTGCGAAGCGACGATGGCCGGGCCAAGGTCGCCGGGCAACGGCGGCCCCAGCTCGGGCACACCGGGCGGCAAGGCTGGTGGCAGCTTCGAGTAGTCCGTCGGCAGCGCATCCAGCCCTTCGGACTTCGAGACGCGATCGACGTTGTAAAGCTCGGTCTGCTCGTTGGTGCCGCGCCGCTGCGGTTGCAGCGACCAGATCGTGGCCGCGAGCACGGCGACCGACAGGCCGCCGACAAGGATGGCCAGCGTGCGCCGGTTCAGGCGCGTGACCGGGCGCGGCTGGGCGCGCAGCGCCACCGCTTCGGGCGCGACCTTGCCCGCCTGCGGCGTGGCAAGGTCGGGGGTGTCGTCCTGGCTCATGGTCAGTTCCTCCGCGCAACGCCGTCCGTGCGCTCAATCCGCACCACGTCGCCCTTGTCTCCGCCCAGGCGAAGTTCGGCCGCGCCGAACAGCCGATCCACGATGTAATACGGCGAGCGGAAACGGTAGTTGACCAGTTGCCCGTCGCCTTCCGGCCCGATCACGAACAGCGGCGGCAGCTCGCCTTGCGCGATGCCGACGGGGAACTGGATATAGACCTTCGCACCGTCGTCGAAGGCGCGCAGCGGCTTCCACGACGGATTACTGCCGCTGACCGCGTAGCGGAAGCGCAGGTTCTCCAAGGACAAGCCGGAATCCACCGGCGCGGCTGCGCTGGCCGCCTGCGCCCGGCGCTGCAAGGCCAGCATCCGGTCGCGCGGATACTCCCAGGACGCCGACGCCATCCACGTCTTTTCCGTCGAAGCCAACTCCAGCAGGTACGTCCTGCGGTTGGTGGTGATGACGAGATTTGTCTTGAGGCCCGAGCGGATCGGCTTGACCAGCACATTGACGCGCAGGTCGGCACCGCTGCCGCTGGACGTATCGCCCACGATCCAGCGCACAGTATCACCAGCGGCCACCGTCACCAGCTCCTCGCCCGGCTGGAGCGAAATCACGGTCACGCGGCCCACGGCTGCATAGACTTGGTAGAGCGCGCCATCGGTGAACGGCCACACCTGAATCGCGTTGACGTATCCCTCGCGCGTGGGTGCGACGCGCGCCTCGGCATTGGCCCGTGAGACGCGCACCTTCTCGTCGGCTGGCTCCGGCGTGGGCTTGGCGTCCTCGGCTTCGGGCAATGGCTTCAACTGCGCCGGCATCGGCAGAACCTCGGGCACGGCCACCACCTCCACCGGCGCGGATGGCTCGGGTAGCGGCTGGGCCTGCACCGGCTCATCGAGCGAGATGGTCGGCGGTGGCTTGCCCTGCGTAGCGCAGCCCGCCAGGGCAAGCAGGATCACCGGCAAGGCGGATTTACGGAGAAGATCATTCATGGCTTGGCTCCTTCGGAAGAATCCAGTTCGCGGCTCCACGACAGGCCGTTGACGTAGATGCCCAGGGGGTTCTTGCGCAAGCGTTCTTCGGTGCGCGGCGGCTGGAGCACGATGGACACCACGGCCGTCCACCGCTCCAAGCCCGCCGCGGCGCCGTTGACGTAGCGGCGTTCCGTCCAGCGCACGTTGAAAGACGTGTCGCTGGCGCGCACGACGCTGGTGATCTGCACCGTTACCGACTCCTTGCCGATACGCGCGAACGGGTCGTTGACCCGTGCGTAGTCGTTGAGCACGGCCGCGCCCTTGTCGGTTGTGTAGTCGTAGGCGTCGAGCCAGTTCTGGCGGACGACGATGGGGTCGATGGACAGCGAGCGCACCAGCGTCACGAAGCGCGCGATGTGGTGCGCGGTCTGCGCATCGTTGGGCCGGTATGGCGTGGCGGCTTCGCCCACGGCGCGTACCTGGCCCGCGTTGTCCACCTCCACGACGTAGGGCGTCACGATGGATTGCGCCGAGCGCCACACCAGGCCGCCGGCCATCAGCAGCGCAAGCGTTAGGCAGCCGAAGGCCATCAGGCGCCAGTTCTTCGCCTGCACGCGCGGCAAGCCGATGCGCTCGTCCCACACCTGGCCGGCAGCTTGGTACGGCGTGGCAGGCTGCGGCGTGTCGGCATAGCGCACCTGCGGTTTCTTGAATCGCATGGTCAGTTCTCCTTATGAATCGGAATCGCGCAGGCTCGGCCCCTGGCCGGAGCCGCCGCCATCGCCACCGCGTAGCGTGTGGGCGGTGGTGGTCGCGGCATGGGTGAGTTGCTGGCGGCGGTGCAGGCGTTTGGCCCAAGCGGGCTGTTCCTGCTTCTGGGCGGTAGCCGCGCCGGCTGTGGCCTCGCCTGCGCCACCCTGACCGGATGCCGCGCCGCCATCGGCAGCAGCGCCATTCCAGCCAGCGCGGAAGGGAGCGGCCATGCGTTGCCCGGCAGCGGAGGCGCGGGATGCCGCGCCTCGTTCGGCTGCCTGCGCGCCGGTCTTGGCGACGTTGCCCAGGCCCGCCATTGCGCCTTTCGCACCACCGCCTGCGGCGGCGGAGCCGGCCTGGAACGCCGATTTCGCACTGCCAGCCGCCGACGTGGCCGCACGCGCACCAGCGCCGGCCAGCTTGGCGGCAGCCGGTGCCATACGTGCGCCAGCGGCTACGGCACCGCCTACACCCGTCGCGGCAGCACCGACAGCTACCGCCGTCCCGGCCGCACCGATGGCAGCGCCTGCCATCGCGCCCGCGCCGAGCTGCGGCGCACCGGACACTAGGCCCGTGGCGATACCAGGGCCGAAGATCCCCAGCGCCAGCAAAGTGAGCGAGGCCAGCATGATGACCAGTGCGTGGTCGAGCGACGGCTCATCGGGGTGGACTTGGAACTGAGTGAACAGGCCCGAGCCGATACCGACGATCACGGCCAGCACCAACACCTTGACGCCGGAGGCCACCACGTTGCCCAAGACCTTTTCGGCCAGGAACGAGGTCTTGTTCCAAAGCGCGAACGGCACCAGCACGAAGCCCGCGAGGGTTGTCAGCTTGAACTCGATGAGCGTGATGAAAAGCTGGATCGCCAGCACGAAGAAGCACAGCACCACGACCAGCCAGGCGAGGAACAGCACCAAGATGGCATCGAGGTTCAAGAACACCTCGGGAAATCCCATCATGTCGTCGAGCTGGAGGAAGATCGGCCCGCCCGCGTCAAGGCCGGTTTTCGCCAACCGGCCAGGCTGCAAGAAGTTCTCCATCGTGATGGCAGAGCCGGTGGCGGTGATGCCCAATCCCGCGAACGAGCGGAAGACGATGCTCGCCAGCCAGTTGAAGTTGTTGATGATGTAGGCGAAGGCGCCGACGTACAGCACTTTGCGCAGCAGCTTGGCGATCACGTCCTCGCCTTGGCCGGTGGCGTGGCTCATGGCCCAATACAGTCCAGCGATCGTCATGTCGATGACGATCAGCGTAGCCGTGAGGAACGCCACTTCGCCCCGCAGCAGCCCGAAACCCGAGTCGATATAGGCGGCGAAGGTGTTGAGGAACTGGTCGATGATGGTCACGTCATTCATGGCGTGTCCTCCGGTTCGGGTGGCATTGCGGGAGCCACGCCATCGGCCGGCTCCTCGAAGCTCGGCGGGATCGGCGGCAGGTCGGCCAAGGTCTGGTATTCATCCGGCTCAGCCTGGCCGGAGAAGAAGCGCCGCCGGAAGGCTTCGGCAGCGGCGCGGCAAGCGTCCTCGCCCGTGGCCTGCCGGTCGGCCGCGCATTGCGCGCGCAATGCCTTGAGCCGCACGGGATCAGCGGCCAAGGCATCGGCAAGGTGGTCGGCCGGCTGCTCGCCGCAAGCGGCCACCAGCGCGACACACAGGACAAGGACGCATCGCATGGCGGCCTCCTGTCAATTGCCGTAGAAATCCACGCGCTGCGGCGTGTACGGCGTGCCATCGCCGATGAAACGCCGCCGCACTTCGCGCGCTCGCTCGGTGGCGGCCGCCTGCCGCGCCAGTTCCAGCGAGGCCGCACGATCCTGCGTGATCTGGAGCCGTTGCGACTGGATCGACTGCTTGGCCTGCAAGGCCAGCAACTGGTTCATGGCCTGCATGGCTTGGAGCGCGCCTTCGGCCGACTGGCTCTTGCCCACGAGGTCAGCCAGCACGCTTTCGTCTTCGCCCAGGTTCTGCGACACCTGTGCCTGCATCTGCATCGTGGTCTGCAAGCCGTTGAGCGTGTTCCGCCAACGCTCCTGCGCATCGCGGTACATCTGGTCGCCGCTGACGGTGGCGGCGTACTGCTCGGGATACAGGCGCGCAAACTCCCGATCCAGATTCGTCACGTCGTAGGCCAGGCCGCGGGCCTGCGCGATCAGCCGCTCGGTCGTCGCCAGATTGGCGCGCAACTGGTTCACTACGCTGGACGGCAGGCTGGCGAGGTTGCGCGCCTGGTTCATCAGCATCTGCGCTTCGTTCTGAAGCTGCTGGATCTGGTTGTTGATCTGCTCCAGCGTGCGGATCGCGGTCAGCGTGTTCTGCACGAGGTTGGTGGGATCGACCACGACCCATTGCGCATGGGCGGTGGCGGTGCAAAGCATGGCCGCGATGGCGGCGGCGATAAGACGCTTCTTCATGGCAGATTCTCCAGGGGTTGGTCAGCGAGGGAACCCGGCGCGAGGCCGGGGAACGAGGGCAGCAGGTCGGCCGCCCAATCGAGGCCGCGATGGCGCAGCCAGGCGCCCGCGAAGCCGGGCACGCCGGCGTCCAGCAGCACGCGGTCTATGTCGCGCTGGTCTTGCGGCGTGGAAGCGCCCACAAACGCCAGCGCCGCCGGCCCCAGGTCGAGGTCGAACAGGCGGTTGCCGAGGCGGGATTGGTAGTAGTAGTCGCGCTTGGGCTGCGCGGTTGCGACGATTTCGATCTGTCGCCTGTTGAGGCCGAAGCCCTCGTAGATCGTGCGAATCTGCGGTTCGGTCGCCTGCGGGTTCGGCAGGAAGATGCGACTGGCGCAGCTTTCGATGATCGCGGGCGCGATGCTCGAATCCTTGATGTCGGCAAGGCTCTGCGTGGCGAAGATGACGCTGACGTTCTTCTTGCGCAGCGTCTTGAGCCACTGGCGGATACGCGCGGCAAACACCGGGTCATCGAGGAACAACCACGCTTCATCGAGGATCAGCAGCGTGGGCGCACCGTCGAAGCGTTCATCGAAGCGCGCAAAGAGGTAATGCAGCACGGCCATGACGGCGGCCTTGCTGTGCATCAGCTCCTCCATCTCGAAGCACTGCACGTCGGCCATGCCGAGGCGGTCATGGTCGGCGTCCAGCAGCTTGCCGTGGGCACCGCCTAGCACATAAGGCGACAGCGCCTGGCGCAGCGTGTTCGATTGCAACAGCACGGAGACCCCCGTCATCGTGCGCTGCTCCACCGGCGCACCGGCGAGACTTCCCAGCGCCGACCAGATAGCTGTCTTCTCGTCGGGGCCGACCGCCACGCCTTCGTGCACCAAGCGGCCTTCGATCCATTCGGCGGCCCACGTGCGATAGCCCTCACGGTCGATACGCGCGAGTGGTTGGAAAGCGATTTCGCCATCCGTGCCCAGGTCGTAGTGTTCGCCGCCCAGGCCGAGGATCGCAGCCCGCATGGAGCGGCCCATGTCGAAGGCGACGATGCGCGAGCCGCGATAGCGGCGAAATTGCATCCCCAGCGTGGCGAGCAAGACCGACTTGCCCATGCCAGTCGGCCCCGCGACCAGCGTGTGGCCCACATCGCCGATGTGCGTCACGAGGCGAAACGGCGTGGCGCCATCGGTGCGTGTGACGATCAGCGGCGGGCCGTCGAGGTGGTCGTTCTTCTCTGGCCCGGCCCACACCGCCGACACCGGCATCATGTGCGCCAGGTTCAGCGTCGAAACGATGGGCTGGCGCACGTTCGCGTGGGCGTTGCCGGGGATCGAAGACAGCCAGGCATCCACGGCATTGAGCGTTTCAGGGATGGTGACGAAGCCCCGACCCTGGATGACGCGCTCCACCATGCGCAGCTTCTCGTCTGCGACGGCAGCGTCCTCGTCCATGACGGTGACGGTCGCCGTCAGATAGCCGAAGGCGACTTGATCGCTGCCTAGCTCCTGCAAGGCAGCGTCGGCATCGGCGGCCTTGTTGTTGGCGTCGGTATCGACCAGCGGGCTTTCCTGCTGGAAGATCGTTTCGCGCAGCAGCGCGATGACGTTCTTGCGCTTGGCGAACCATTGGCGGCGCAGGCGTCCCAACTCCCGTTCCGCCTCGGATTTGTCGAGGCAGAGAAAGCGCGTGCTCCAGCGGTACGCAAAACCGAGGCGGTTGAGGTCGTCCAGAATCCCTGGCCAGGTCGAGGTCGGGAAGCCGCGCACCGACACCACGCGCAGGTGCTGGTCGCCCAGCATGGGCGCCAGGCCGCCGACCAGCGCGGAATCGGTCAGCAGCGCGTCGATGTGGAACGGCACTTCGGGCACGCCCACGCGATAGCGCCGCGTC
The DNA here is from genome assembly GCF_056759975.1 of Stenotrophomonas sp. STEN031. Lineage (NCBI taxonomy): Bacteria > Pseudomonadati > Pseudomonadota > Gammaproteobacteria > Lysobacterales > Lysobacteraceae > Stenotrophomonas > Stenotrophomonas sp. STEN031. Next base: position 70,751 of record NZ_JBRREA010000014.1, on the reverse strand, counting down.
GAGATGGTCGCGTGCAGGTAGGTCAGCGTCTGCGCGTCATCGAGCCAGTCAATTTCCGGCATCACGCCGTCGAGCAGGTCAAAGACGCGATCCGTTTCCGCGACGAAGGCTTGCAGCCGCTCGCGCCAGTCCACACCATTCGTCGGCGTGTTCTCGTAGAGCATCCTGGCTGCGCGGGCGCGGGATTCTTCCGGCGGCAGGTAAAGCAGCGTTAGGTGATAGCCGCTCTCGAAGTGATGGCCCGATTCCTCGAAGGCGGCCCGGCGTTCTTCCTCCACCAGCCACGAAAGCGGTTCGGGAAACTCCGAGCGCGGATAGTCGGCAGCGGCCCGGCGGTCGGCTTCGATGAACAGCGCCCAGCCCGATCCCATGCGGCGCAGGGCGTTGTTCAAGCGCGCCGACGTGGCGATCAGTTCGCCTTGCGTCGCACTGTCGAGGTCGGGCCCACGAAACCGGGCTGTGCGCTGGAAACTGCCGTCCTTGTTCAAGACGACGCCCGGTGCGACCAGTCCGGCCCAGGGCAGCCAGTCAGCAAGCAAGGCCGGGCGCTGGCGGTATTCGGCGAGGTTCAGCATCGCGGCGTCCTCCCCTCACACGTCCAGCAGCGGGCGGTGCTTGATGTGCCGCGCAAAGACCTGCATGAACTGCGGATCGACGCGCGCACCCCACACCGCCAGCGAATGGCCGACGATCCAGAGCACCACGCCGGGAATCCACAGTTGCAGGCCCAGGCCGACCGCGGCAGCCAGCGTGCCGTTGGCGATCGCCACGGTGCGCGGCGCACCGCCCAGCAGAATCGGCTCGGTCAGCGAGCGATGCAGCGGCACCTCGAAGCCTTCCGTGAAGGCGTCCGGGGCGCTCATACGACGGCCCCGCCGGAGAAGCTGAAGAACGACAGGAAGAAGCTGGAAGCCGCGAAAGCGATGGACAGGCCGAAGACGATCTGGATCAGCTTGCGGAATCCGCCAGACGTGTCGCCGAACGCGAGCGCGAGGCCCGTGGCGATGATGATGATGACGGCGACGATGCGAGCTACCGGCCCCTGGATGGATTCGAGGATGGATTGCAGCGGGCCTTCCCACGGCATCGAGGAGCCGGCGGCCTGTGCTGTTCCAGCCAGGAACAGCAGCAGCGCGGCCAGCAGCAGTCCTTGCCCCGCAGGGCGGCCCAGGCAGCGCAGCCGTGCAGAGTTAGACAAGTGAGAAGGCGGATTTACGGAAACACGGAAAGCAGGAATGGTCATCTGCGTCATGGCAGTTCTCCAAGTGAGTGAGGGGATCGGGAAGTCGCCGCAGCGGGTGCGGCATCGGGACGTGGCGGCAGCTCGGGAAACGGCGTTTCCAGCGCGTCCGCCAGTTGGTAGCCCACGCCGTCGAAGCCGACGACGCGGGCGATGCTCTCGATGCGGCGCTTGCGCCCGCGTCCGGCTATGTGGATCACCACGTTGACCGCCTCGGCAATCAGCGCACGGGGCGGATTCACCGCCACTTCGAGAATCAGTTGCTCCAGGCGCAGCAGCGCGCCGAGCGCGGAGCCGGCATGGATCGTGGCGATGCCGCCCGGATGGCCTGTGCCCCACACCTTGATGAGATCCAGTGCCTCGGCGCCGCGCACTTCGCCAACGACGACGCGATCAGGCCGCAGGCGCATGGACGAGCGAACCAGCTCGGTCATCGATACCACGCCTGCGCGGGTGCGCAGCGGAACGTGGTCACGGGCCGCGCATTGCAGCTCCACCGTGTCTTCAAGCACCAGCACGCGGTCGCCCGTGGCGGCGATCTCGGCCAGCAGCGCATTGGCGAGCGTGGTCTTGCCGCTGCTGGTGGCGCCGGCGATCAGGACGTTCTGCCGCTCGCGCACGGCGCGAACGAGAAAGCCCGCCTGGGCGGCGGTCATCATCTGGTCGATGACGTACCGCTCCAGCGGGATCACGCCGATGGCGCGCTTCCGCAGCGCGAAGGCCGGCCCTGGCGCGGCGGGCGGCAAGATGCCCTCGAAGCGTTCGCCGGTTTCGGGCAGTTCGGCGGATAGCAGCGGCTGGCCGCGATGGACTTCCGCGCCCACATGGGCCGCGACGAGGCGGATGATCCGCTCGCCATCGGCCTCGGGCATCTCCACACCGATCGGCGCACGACCCGACGACAGGCGATCCACCCAAAGGGTGCGATCGGGGTTGAGCATGATTTCCACCACGTCCGGGTCTTCCAGCGCGGCGGCGATCAGCGGCCCCATCGCCGTGCGCAGCATCTGGATGCGCCGGTCGAGCGACGTGGCGCTCATGGACTGCGGAGCGGCGCTCATGAAGCACGCTCCTGCGCTTGCGCGGCTGCCGCCGCGTCCTCCATCCGCATCGGATCGGGATGCAGTTCCTCCACCACGTCACGAACCAGGCTGCGGCCCCGCAGCAGGTGGCGGCCAAGCTGCTCGGTGAACTGCTCGAAGCGCACTTTGCCCTGCGCGCGTGCCGCGTCTTGATGCGCCTCGGGAACCGGCGTGCTCACGGTCAGGTAGTAGCGAATGAACAGCGCCAGCGTTTCGATGGCGATGTTCTGGTCGCGCTCCATGCGCTCGGCCTGGCGCGAGAGGCGATCAAGCCGTTTGGAAATGGCCGCTTCGCGCTGGTCGCCGGCATCGGGCGACAGCCACGATGCGAGCGCCGCCGCGACGATGGACGACTTGGACACGCCCTTCTTGGCAGCCAGTTCATCGAGCCGCTTGGCGTGCTCAGGCTGGATGAACAGATTGAGGCGGTAGTGGCTCATAGCTCGATTCCGTCGTTGGGGTCGAGGGAAGCCAGCCGCGCCGTGCGCTGCATGGATGGGTCAAGCTGGCGAGGAAGGGGAAGCGGCAGGTCGTCGTCGTCATCGAGCAGCGCGAGGTCGGCCGCAGGCGCGGCCAGCTCAGGGGCGTAGGCGACGGTTTCGGAGAGTTCGGGCTGACGGCGCGGGCCGCCGTCGTCGGCAGAGGCAGCGAAGCCCTCGGCGGTATCGGACGCCGGCGCAACGGGCACGGCGGGAATCGCCAGGCCGCTCCAGTCGTCCAGACGCAACGGCGGCACGTCCGCGTACTGCCCGTCCGCGAGCGCGGGAGGCAGCAGCACACGGCGCTTGAAATTGCTGTCCGCGTAGTAGCGCAGCTTCTTGGCCTTGATCGGCGCGACGCTGGACACCATCACCACCGCCTCGTCAGGCGGAAGCTGCATCACCTCGCCCGGCGTCAGCAGCGGGCGCGCTGTTTCTTGGCGCGACACCATCAGATGCCCGAGCCACGGCGCGAGTCGGTGGCCCGCGTAGTTGCGCTGGGCGCGCAGCTCGGTGGCCGTGCCCAGCGTCTCGGAGATCCGTTTGGCGGTGCGCTCGTCGTTCGTGGCGAACGTCACGCGCACATGGCAGTTGTCGAGGATGGAGTGGTTTTGCCCATACGCCTTGTCAATCTGGTTGAGCGACTGCGCGATGAGGAAGCTGCGGATGCCGTAGCCGGCCATGAAGGCCAGCGCCGTCTCAAAGAAGTCCAGGCGTCCCAGCGCCGGGAACTCATCAAGCATCAGCAGCAGCTTGTGGCGACGCTCGATGCCGTCGGAGCCATCGAGCGATTCGGTGAGGCGCCGACCGATCTGGTTGAGGATCAGGCGAATGAGCGGCTTCGTCCGAGAAATGTCCGAAGGCGGCACCACCAGATACAGCGACACCGGATGCTCGGCAGCGATCAGGTCAGCGATGCGCCAGTCGCAGCGCGACGTGACTGCGGCCACGGTCGGATCACGGTACAGGCCGAGAAACGACATGGCGGTGCTCAACACGCCGGAACGCTCGTTGTCCGACTTGTTGAGTACTTCGCGCGCCGCCGAAGCGACGACAGGATGCGGCCCATTGCCCAGATGGGGCGTGGTCATCATCCGATGCAAAGTCAGCTCGAACGGGCTGGCCGGGTCGGACAGGAAGTTGGCGACGCCGCGCAGCGTCTTGTCTTCGCCCGCATAGAGCACATGCAGGATGGCCCCGACCAGCAGCGCGTGACTGGTTTTCTCCCAATGGTTGCGCTTCTCCAGCGCGCCTTCGGGGTCAACGAGAATGTCCGCGATGTTCTGCACGTCGCGAACTTCATGCGCGCCGCGTCGAACCTCCAGCAGCGGGTTGTAGGCCGCCGACTGCACATCGGTCGGGTTGAACAGCAGGCAGTGCGAGAAGCGCGAGCGCCAGCCGGCGGTGATCTGCCAGTTCTCGCCCTTGATGTCGTGGATGACGGCGGAGGCCGGCCATGACAGCAGCGTCGGCACCACGAGGCCAACGCCCTTGCCCGAGCGCGTGGGTGCGAAGGTCAGGACGTGTTCCGGGCCTTCATGACGCAGGTATTGGCGATCATGCTGGCCCAGGAACACGCCGGCAGGCTGTGTGAGGCCAGCCTTGCGAATGTCCTGTGCGTTCGCCCAGCGCGCAGAGCCGTAGGTTGTGACCATGCGTGCTTGACGCGAGCGCCAGACCGACATGGCGATGGCGACGCCCACGGCGGCCATGCCGCTGGCGCCGGCAATCGCGCCGCCGGTGTCGAAGACCTCCGGTGCATAGGCGCCGAAGAAGAACCACCACTCAAACAGTTTCCACGGGTGGTAGATCGACGTGCCAAGAAAGTCGAACCAGGGCGAGCCAAGGCGTACTTGATAGCCAAGGGCCGCTGCCGTCCATTGTGTGGCGGCCCACACTCCGGCGATCACGATGCCGAGCACCACGGCGATCTGACCAAACAGCACGTTCGTCCCTTGCATGACCTGGCCTCCGATTTCTCCTGCGCTGATTCCTCATGGAGATCGCGGCACAGGGGCGTGCCGCAGGCGTCAGGTTCGGTGTCAAGTCAGTGCTGGTCAAAGACCGTGTTGAGCAGAAAAGTCAAGAAAAAAGAAAGAATGAGTGCAGTGGCGAGTCAAAGAAAAGCGCCGCAAGCGAAGACGCATTGCGGCGTGTCGAACAGGAGAATGAAGATGATGCGTCGAACCGACAACGATCAGAACTTGGGCGGTTCCTTCGGAGGCGTGTATGGCGTTTCGCCGTCGCCATAGAACCGCTTGCGCGTAGCTTCGGCCACCCGGTTGCACAGCACGCCACCCAACTTTGGGCGGTCAGTCTTGCAGTGCTGGCGCAGTTCCTTGAGCCGTTCAGGATTGGCCGCAAGCTCTTCCACTGTTGGAATATTCGCTTCGGAAGCGTTGATCTTCTGAGGCGCTTCGGACTGGCCGCAGGCAGTCATCGCGGTCACCAGCAAAAGCGGGATGATCCTTTTCATGGCGCAAGCGCTCCCGGGGAATCAGGTCGATGCTTGGGAGACTCTGGCGACTGGATGGCCTTCACTCGCTCGATGAAGCGCGAGATCTCATCGGATGGATCGCCCTCAAGGCGCAGCAAGTAGGTCGTCAGCGGCGGCACACGCGATGCAAGCGGCCGTGCCACAACGCCCGCTTCGCGACTGGTGGAAATGTGCGCCTCGCCCGTCAGACCCAACGCGAAGCCTGCGGATACCAGCGCCATCATCAGATCGCAGGAGGCCACACGCTCGGCTATCAACGGCTCCATGCCTGTCCGACGCAGCACACGTTCGACGTGCTTGGCATGACCCTCGCACACCTGTGGATCGCATAGCACTAGCGGGTAACGCAACAGCGCATCCAAAGGGATGCGCTTGTGGACCAACAGAGGGTGCCGCGCAGGCACCGCCACCATAAGCGTATCGCTCCAGGCCGGCATGGCGACAACTCTGTCGCCCACTTCGTCGGACTGCGCGAAACCCACGTCATAGAGGTCATCATGCAGTCCCTTGATCTGCTGCGATAGAGGCACCTCGAAGAACCGAAGCTCAACCTCTGGCTCTTCTTGGCGGCACAGCGCCAAGAGCCCCGGCAAACGCGACGGGGTGATGCCATCGGAAAGAGCCACGCGCAACTGCCCGTGGAAGCCGTTCGCAGCTGCTTGCACGCTATCGCGAGCCTGCTGCAATGCTGCGAAGACGCGCGGCACATGATCCATAAATAACTTTCCGGCACGAGTAAGTCGTGTGCTGCGAGTGGTGCGGGCAAGCAGAATCACGCCCAGTTCTTCTTCAAGCTCCTTGATGGCGCGCGACAGCGGCGATTGCTCAATATGCAGCCGCTCAGCCGCACGGGCGAAGTGCAATTCTTCGGCTACGGCAAGGAAATAGCGAAGGTGTCGTAGTTCCATTGTCATGGTCTCGCCATACCCGGGAGTTAATCTCTACCCCGAATTCTCGGGCTCGGCTGAAGCATGCGGAGTGCTGGATTCGCCACTTGTGTTTCCTGCGACAAACAATGACCAGGCCGCCATAAAAAAGGCCGCGATAACCGGTCCAGCGACGAGACCGGTCAATCCAAAAAGCGAGATTCCACCGAGAGTGGATAGCAGGACGATATAATCCGGCATGCGAGCTTCCTTACCAACGAGGATCGGTCGCAGGATGTTGTCGATTAATCCGATTACACCGGCGCCGAACGCGGCCATAAGAGCCGCTTTTGCCACTTCACCCGTTGCTAGAAGATAAAGTGCCACCGGCCCCCAGACCAACCACGCCCCCAGCACGGGGATTAGTGACAGCACTGCCATTACGACACCCCACAAAACTGCTCCTTGGATTCCGAGCAACCAGAACAGCACGCCTCCAAGCGCACCCTGGATGCCCGCGACCATCAGGCTTCCCTTAATCGTCGCTTTCACCATGTTCTCGAACCGAAGCCCCAACTCACCCAAGTAGCTGCGCTCGATTGGTAATGCGTCACGTAAATTCTCGACCACCTTCGTTCCATCACGGAAAGCAAAGAAAAGAAGGTAGAGCATCAACGTGAAGCTCACTGCAAGCCGCAGCGTATCTTGACCAACTGCGACGGCGTGCGAGGCGATGAATTGCAGCGCTTGTTCGAGGATCTGTACTGTGTTGCCGCGGATGCCATCCAACTGGTTGAGGCCCATCCGTTCCAGCCACGCCCGCAACCAAGGAGGAGCCGTCTTTACGGCCTGATGTATACGGGCTTCGATGCCGCTGCCGCCATCAGCCAGTAGGTGATCGTAGAGTTGCACTACTTCCTGCGCAGCAGATATAGCGACCAGTGCAAGCGGAACCACTACGAGCAGCACGCACGCTACTATGGTCAAAAGAGATGCCAGTGCCGGGGATCGAGGCATCGATGACAAGATGCGCTCGTAGAGCGGCCAGAACAGCACTGCTAGCGCCGTCGCCCAAAAGATTGCTGCGTAGAACGGCCATAGCAGTAGGCCGAAGAGCAGCGTAATTACGATCAGCGCGAGAATGAACGACCGATCCTTTAGGTTCACTAATTGCATATCGACCTGATGTCCATTGCGTATTTTTTCATTAACACATTTCATCCATACATCTGGCTCGACCTCCTTTCCCTCGGATCGGGAGGGATTGAAACCAGCTTGCCAGCGACCTCATCCAACTGGAGAAGGAGAATTGCGAGCACTTCCACCACGACGACCGCGCGGGTCGTTAGAGCGCAATGGGCAACGATTTAGACGATCGCTTTCTTTGCCGCTATCTCAGCGCGGCCTTGGTTTGTTCCCAAGCCTGTTCGAGTTTGGCAGCGCGCTTATCGTAGTCTTCCTGGATATCGGCAATGCGTTGTTCAATCCGCTTTCCAGCCGATTCGACAGCCCCCTCGGCCTGCGCTTGTAATGAGACGATTACAGCCTCCGTTTCTTCGCGAAGAGCTTTGGCCTTCCCTTGAATTCGCTTGCTGGCTTCGGCCAAGGATTTGTCCAACAGTTCGATGCGCACCTTTAGTTCTGTGCCAGCATGCTTACCCTCTTGGAGCAGTTGCTCGCGTAGGTACGTCAATTCGTTCGTGATGTCATTGATCTCGCGTCGGATCTGGGCTTCCTCGACTTCGTGACGGAACGTACGCACCACCACGCCGCCTAGAGGGGCGATGCGAATATCAAGGGGCGAAGTCCAGCCCTCATCGATTTCGGCAATGACCACGCTCCTGCCAGGCGTAAGTTCTTCGGAGATGACCTTGATAAAATCCCCAGAAATTCCAGCATCGAATATATCTTTAAGCCCGCCGAGAAGCGCGCCGCCGGTCAGTCCTGCGATTGTGCCGAACGGACCTGCCAGCAAGCCGAGAAGACCACCAGTAACTGCGCCAATCGTGGTTGCAAGCCCGCCCGCCGACTTGGCTTCCCTGATCGAGAGCTTGCCGGCTTCGTCCTTGACGACTACCGTTTCGCCGTAAAGGAGGATACTGCCCTCTCGATGCAGCTCGCGAAGCGCCAGGACCCCTTCGTAGGCCCGCGCTTCATCTGGAAAAATGATGGCTACAAATTTGTTCATGTGTCCGCCTTGGTAGTATGTCCGGAGTCTGCAAATCGGATGCGACTTTATGGTCGGCTTTGCGGCAACCATGACAAACGCTTGTCGGCGGACGAAACGACCAGGTCGTGCCCAAGCTTCTTCCGCCTCACGTTGTGCGTTTGTGCATCTGTCCGCCGTAGCAGCCTGCCGGGCTTGCTTGAAGAATTCTTTTGGGATTCTTTTGGATTTTGTTAAGTCGCTTGCCATTGCACGGCGCGAATGCGGCGCTGGGACGATAACCTCTGGATGTCTCGAACTGTTCCTTAGAAGCCTCGGGTGAAGGTGACGCTACCAAAGACCGGTCGTTGTCGCTGCCCTGCGAACTCGCGGGTGCGGTGATAACGTGCAAAGGCGATCCGCCAGCGCCCGCGGTCGGCCGCGATGCCGTAGCCGATGTCGGCGACGAAGGGGCGCTTATCGACGCTGTGGCTGTTGCGGAAGGTATTGCCATCGAGTGTGATGTCGCGCATCACCCAGCGGGCATCGAGGGACAGGAACAGGTGGCTACGCCACATGCCATCCGCGAGAGTTTGAAAGGCTGTGGTGTTCTCACCGGCCGGACGCAGCGGCGCCATGCCGAAGTCGTCCGACAACTCAGTGCCCAGGCGCAGTTCCATCCCTGCATGGGCGGCAGTCGCGAAGTTGCCAATGCTGCCACCCACCGCCCCGATGGCGTCCCACTGCCAAGCCTGGGACGAGGAGCTGCTGCGCAGACGCTCTCGCCGCTCGTGAATCAGTTGGATCACGGGCTCGTCATGCAATTGATTGTCCCAGCCAAGAGAGCTGTCAGCACCGATGACGCGGTGCAGCGCGTTCTGTACTTCGCCAGCCTTGGCCGAGGGGCCTACCACGCCGACGCGCAACTGGGACGTCCGCAGGACATCACCCGTGCGCGCGCTGTATCCCAAGCTGAACATCAGCGCCCCGGCGTAGGGGCGGTCGCTGGCAATCAGGCCCCGCCGCTTTCGCTCCGTGGGCGTGAACATCAGGTGGCCGAATCCGGCAGTGAGATGCCATTCATCGATGGTCGATGATTGTCGTTCGGCAAACTGCTGGCTGAGCCAGCGCGCCACGCCCGGCAGGCAGGTCGAATTCGCTTGATCTGCTAGGTTAGGGGAGACCAGCGTCGCCAATATGCCGTTGGAATATCCCTGATCCTGGCCGGTGCCGCCGAGCAGGTCGTTGTCCATGCGCAGGTTGAGCGTGCTCGCACTTCTGGGGGTGGCGGGAGCTTGGCATGGCTCGCTGGCCAGTGCCGTCGAGACCCAGCACAGCACGGAGAGTAAGAACAACCCCCGAGCGGGCGCGGTGGCGCGATGGAAACTGCCGGCTCGCTCCAGAAGTGCGGGCTGGATTGCCTGCCGGGGCGGCAGAAGCAGGGACGGGATGAGCATTGCACGGCAGCTTGCTTTCGGAGCGTGGCGAGCATGCGCGTGGAATTTAAAGATTTTCTTTGGATATGGTTGACCTTTCGTTAGGCATGGATTGCGTCAGGACACCATCAAACAGTACGCGCAGCACATGCAGCCCTATCCGCAATCGATGTTGTGACTGGCTACCAGCACACCTTTGGTGACGAACTGCGCGGCTTCGCACACCGGTAAAAAGGCCGATCAGTTGAGAGATGAATTCAGATCCGCTTGCTGCCGTTGTCCAATGCTGGATAAGTCTCTCGACGAGACTGGCAGTTGCCAGAAGCACTTGACTGGGCCGGCGCATTCCCTAATAGCCAGCTCGCCAATTCGTAGCTCAGTATTCGCCACGACTTTCGTCCGCTTACTTCAGGTCTCAGGTCAACCGGTCGAGACAAAAGTCCGCGTCGGCAGGCGCACGCTTACGATCAAGCCGCCAGCGCTACGATTGCCGCATTCCAGCTCGCCCCCGTGTGCCCGGCAGACGGCCGCAGCTATCGCCAGGCCAAGTCCGCTTCCACCGGAATGACGCGCTCGCGAGGTTTCGGCGCGCCAGAAGCGGTCGAGCATCGCGGGAAGATGTTCTGGTGCGACGCCAGGCCCGTGGTCCGAGACGGTAATCGTTGTGCCCAACGGCGTACTATTTGCGTCGATCTCCAGTGTCTTGCCGCGCGCCGCGTAACGCAGGACATTCTCGACGAGAATCGTCAGTACCTGCCCTATGCGATCTCGGTCGGCATACAGTTGGATATGGGTCGCAGCCGACACAACCGGCTTAATGCCTGCTCGATCCAGGTCAGCTGCGGCCCATTCCAGCCGCTCCGCAATCAGTTCCTGCAGCGGGAAGCTGTCCATTTCGAGCGGGAGCTGCCCGGCACGCGCCAGAGAAACCAGGTGTAGATCGCCCACCAGCCGGTTGATCTGCTCGAGCTGGCGAAGAATCGCACCAAGCTGATCCTGCTCCAGCGGGAAGACCTCATCCATCATGCCTTGGACACGGCCCATGGCCGCGTTGAGCGGCGTGCGCAATTCGTGCGCCAGCATCGCACTGGAGTCACGCACCTCGCGCTCGTACTGCTGTAGCCGCGTGGTCATGTCGTTAAAGTTGCGCACAAGGCCCGCCAATTCGTCGGGTGCGGTAGTCACCGCATCGACGCGATTACCGAAATGGCCTTCACTGACTCTGCGGGCTGCTTCTGCGATCAGTACGAACTGACGCGAAAGTGGTCGCGACAACCACAGCCCGACCAGGATGACGACAGGGATTGCGACGACGACCATGACGGCCAACATCAGCCAGTCAGGATTGGTCAGGCCGGGGCCGAATCGCTCGATGTTGTGGTAGCGCTCCATCAGCTCCCACAGCCGAGGCTCATTGCCGCGAGGATCCTCACGCAGCCGCTCGATCTCCTGGCGCGTCTCCGGCGGTGCCTGGCGCAGTGTTAGCGTATCGGCGATGTCGAAGTACGCCCACATGCCGATCGCCACCGCCAACACGGTTCCTACGGCCAGCGCGCTCATGCGCAGACCGAACCACCACCATAGCGAGCCCGGACGCCGGCGCGGCCACAGCAGCGTACGCAGCTTCATTGGAAACGGTATCCGACGCCACGTACTGTCATCAGTACGCCGCTCACACCACGCTGTTCTAGCTTGCGGCGGAGGTTGTGCATGTGCACGTCGACGGACCGCTCCAGTGCATCGCTTTCGGGCAAGCAGGCGTCGAGCAGTTCATGACGGGTGAAGGCCTTGAACGGCGTCTTCAACAGCTTGGCCAGTAGGTTGAACTCGGCAGGCGTCAGGGACAGCGGAATTGGCTGTCCCGATGCATCCTCCACGCTGGCCAAAACCGCACCGGTATCGACTACGACGTTGCCGTGGCGCAGTAGACCATCGGGCCGCGGCGAGGGGCGTGCGCGGCGCAGCACTGCGTGCACGCGAACCACCACTTCCTTTGGGCTGTAGGGCTTGACGATGTAGTCGTCGGCGCCGTAGCGCAGTGCGCCGAGTTTCTCCGGCTCGTCGCCGATGGCGGTGACCATGATCACCGGCGTGTCGCCAACACGGCGAATAGCGGAGAGCACGTCGGTACCACTGACCTTGGGCAGCATGACGTCCAGTAGGACCAGGTCGGGGCGCCACTGTGCGTGCAACTGCAGGGCCTGCGCGCCGTCGTGTGCCTTGCTGACCTGGAAGCCGTCCTTGTGCAGGTAGGCCTCCAGGATGCTGGCGCTGTCCAGATCGTCCTCGACGACCAGTATTTTCTGTTGAGACATGCTGACTCCACTCGCTCGTGCATGCGCCACGTGATCGCGCTGGGCGCGAAGCGGCGCTTCTTAATCAAATCTAAAAAAAACCCGAAACATCCCTTCAAGTCCCGAAGGCAACCTACACCGATTCTTGTAACACGCTGGAGAATTCGCATGTTCCCAAAATTGTCTGGCGATGTCCCGGCCTGGTTGATGGCCTCCGTGCTGGCCGCGCCGTGGCTCGCTGGATGCTCGATGGCACCGCATTATGAGCGGCCGCCGCAGGCAGTACCGGCGACGTTCGGGCAGCTTCGCGCTGCAGCGGCCGCCACCGCCGCAGAGCAGGCCGCGCCCGCGGCGCTGACGGATCAGGAGCGTGAGTTCCTGGGCGCCCTGACGCCCGACGGCGCCCTGGCGCCGCTGGTAGTGCGCGCTCTGGCGCACAACGCCGACTATCGACTTGCGGCGCTTCGGGTCGAGCAGGCGCGCGCGCAATACCGCGTCGAGCGCTCTGCGCGCCTGCCCACGGCCGGTATCGATGCGCAGCAGACCCGACAGAGCTTCGACGATCCCGCGCTACGCGAGCGCTACCAGCAGGATCTGTCGCGTGCCGGCATCGCCATCAGCGACTACGAACTGGACGTATTCGGACGACTGAAGTCGCTATCCGATGCCGCTCGCGAACATTATCTAGCCAGCGAGGCTGGGCAGGAGGCAGCGCGCGGCGCGTTGGTCGCCGAGGTACTAAGGGCCTATGCGCTGGTCTGCGCGGCGACGCAGGCGCACCAGCGCCTGCAGGCCGTGCATGCGGACAACGCGGCGCTGCTGGAGATCGCGCAAGGGCAGTACGACATCGGGCTGATCGCACGCGACGCGCTGGACCGCCGGCGTGCCGCCACCGAGCAGGCGCAGGTGGCCGCACTGCGCGCCGGCGACGATGCCGCAGCAGCGCGGCGGGCGTTGCAGCTGCTGACCGGATTCGATGCGGAGGTGGCACCCGGCCCGCTGGCACCGCTCGCCGAGGCGCCCGACGCAATGGCGGCACTGCGCGATCTGGATTCGAAGGTGCTGCTGCAGCGTCCCGACATCCGCCAGGCCGAGGCCGAGCTGCGCGCGGCCAATGCGAACATTGGCGCAGCCCGCGCAGCCTTCTTTCCCTCGATCCGCCTGAGCACCTCGCTGGGTAGCGCCAGCAACTCGCTGGACGATCTGTTCAGCTCGGGCAGCCGCAGCTGGTCGTTCATGCCGCAGTTGGTGCTGCCGATCTTCGACTTCGGCCGCAACCGCGCCAACCTCGACCTGGCCTGGACCCGCAGGCACGCCGGCGTGATCGAGTACGAGCGCAGCATCGAGGCCGCATTCCGCGAAGTCGCCGACGCGCTCGACGCCCGCGCCACCTTCGCCGTGTCCGAAGCCCAGTTGCGCGAGCAGGATCGGCTCGCGGCGCTGCGTCTCGAACGCGCCGAGCGCCGCGTCTCGCGCGGGCTGGCGGATCGCCAGGACCTGCTGGCCGACCGTATCGAGGCGACCCGCACCACGCTCGACCACCTGCACGCTCAGCGCGATCTGGCGCTAAGCCGCATCGCACTGTTCAGGGCCTTCTACGGCGTCGAACTGCCCGCCCGGCTTTGAGAGAGGACCCCGACCAATGACGCTTCGCTTTTCGCCCGTGCCGGATTGCTCCACCTGGACAGCGGCGCCGACTATCCCTTCCCCCCTTCAGACCGGCGCGCAGGCGACCGGAGGTAGCCTTATGCCCATTGCGCGCTCCATTGTCCCCGCCGGCCTGCTGGTCGCGACACTACTGCTGTCGGCCTGCAGTCCCGACACGCCCGCGCCCGAACCGCTGCGCACGGTCAAGCTGGAGGCCGTCGGGGCCGGTTCGGCCGCCGCCGCCTCGCGCTTCGTCGCCACCCTGCGCCAGGAGCAGCGCGCGGAATTGGCGTTCGAGAACGGTGGGCGCATCGCCGAGATCGCCGTGGACGTGGGTGACCGCGTGCGCAAGGGCCAGGTGCTTGCGCGTCTGGACGCCGAGCCGGCGCGGCTGCGGCTGGCACAGGCCGAGGCGAACCTGCGCGCGGCCACCGTGCAGGCCAGGGAACGGCAGATCCAATTGCAACAACAGCAAGCGATGTTCGAGGACGGAGCGATTTCGCAAGCGACGCTGACCAGCGCCCAGGTCGCCGACGACTCGGCACGGGCGCAATTGCGCGTGGCCGAATCCGACCGCGCGTTGGCTGCACGCGCGCTGCGCCAGAGCGAGCTGCGTGCGCCGTTCGACGGCAGCGTGGTGGCCCGCCAATTGCAGCCCCAGGCCGATACCTTGGTCGGGCAGACCGTGCTGCAGGTCGAGGGCCAGGGCCAGCCGCAGGCGCTGGCGACGCTGCCGAGCTCGGTCGCGCAGGGCCTGGCGCCAGGCGCGCTGGTGCGGGCGATGCGCTCGGACGCGCCGCAGGCGACGTTCGAGCTGCGCTTGCGAAGCGTCTCCTCACGGCTGGAAGGCGGTGCCAGCGTCCAGGCAATCTTCGACGTGACCGAGGCCTCGGTACCGCTGCGCAGCGGCGACAGCCTGCTGCTCGCGCTTTCGAATGAGTCCGCAGTCGACCTGTCGGTGCCACTGCAGGCGGTAGTCGGACAACAGGGCGAGGATGCGGTGTACGTCTACGATACCAAGGTGGGCACCGTGACCCGCCGCCGCGTCGAACTCGGCTCGGTCGAAGGCGAGCGCGTGCGCGTGACCGCCGGCCTGCAGCCAGGCGACCAGGTGGTCACCGCTGGCGGCGCCTTCCTCAGCGACGGCCAAGCGGTGCTGCCGTTCCGCTCCGCTTCGCGCCTGAATGAAGCGGGGCGCCCATGAAGCTGACCCATTCGGCCCTCGGTGCCAGCCGCCTGACCCTGTTCGCCGCGCTGATGGTACTGGTCGGCGGCATCGTCACCTTTCTCGGATTTCCTTCACAGGAAGAACCTACGGTCACGATTCGCGATGCATTGGTGACGATTTCGCATCCCGGCATGCCCAGCGAACAGGTCGAGGCCCTGCTGGCCAAGCCGGTCGAGGAGCGCCTGCGCGAGATCGGCAGCCTCAAGAGGATCGTCACCACGGTGCGGCCCGGCACCGCGACTATCCAGCTCACCGCCTACGACCACGTCAAGGACCTGCCGGCGCTGTGGCAGCGCGTCCGCGCCAAGTCGGCTGAGGCCGGCCAGGCCCTGCCAGCCGGCAGTTTCGGGCCGTTCGTCGACGACGACTTCGGACGGGTGGCGGTGGCCTCGATCGCTGTCACCGCGCCGGGCTTCGGCATGAGCGAGATGCGCGAGCCGCTACGCGACCTGCGCGCGCAGTTGCATACCTTGCCTGGCGTCGAGCGGGTGACATTCTATGGCCTGCAGGAAGACCGGGTCTACGTGGCGTTCGATCGCGGGCGCCTGGTCGAGGCCGGGCTGAGCCCGGCCTCGGTGATGCAGCAGTTGCAGGCGCAGAACGTGGTCGCGCCCGGTGGGCTGGTGTCGGCTTCGGGGCTGGCGATGACGGTGGCCACTTCCGGCGAGTTGCGCAGCACCGAGGAGTTGCGCCACTTTCTGGTCTCGGTGTCGGACACATCCGGTGCGGGCGGTACGCGCGAGGTGCCGCTGGGACATCTTGCCCGGATCGAGGTGATGCCGGCCGATCCGCCCGAGAGCGCCGCGGTCTACGAGGGCATGCCGGCGGTGGTGGTCGCGGTGTCGATGGCCACCGGCTACAACATCGGCGACTTCGGTGCGCAGCTGCGTACTAAGCTGGAAGAGACCGCACGGCAGTTGCCGGCCGGCTTCGAGCAGCACGTGGTCACCTTCCAGGCCGACGTGGTCGCGCGCGAGATGGGCCGCATGCACCAGGTCATGGGCGAGACAATCCTGATCGTCATGGTCGTCGTGATGCTGTTTCTGGGTTGGCGCACCGGTCTGATCGTCGGCGCGATCGTGCCGCTGACCATCCTCGGCGCACTGATCGCCATGCGCGCGCTGGGCGTGGAACTGCAGACGGTATCGATCGCGGCCATCATCATGGCTCTCGGCCTGCTGGTGGACAACGGGATCGTCATCGCCGAGGACATCGAACGACGGTTGGCCGCCGGCGAAGAGCGCCGCCATGCATGTATCGAGGCCGGCCGCACGCTGGCGGTGCCGCTGCTGACCTCCTCGCTGGTGATCGTGATGGCGTTCTCGCCGTTCTTCATCGGCCAGACCGCCACCAACGAATACCTGCGTTCGCTGCCGATCGTACTCGGCCTGACCCTGCTCGGCTCCTGGCTGCTGAGCATCACGGTGACGCCGCTGCTGTGCCTGTACTTCGCCAAGGTGCATCCGTCCCACGGCGAGGGTGCTGGCCAGTACGATTCGCGCTTCTACCGCGGCTACCGCCGGATCATCACCCGGGTGCTGGACCACAAGGCGCTGTTCATCGGCACCATGCTGGTGCTACTGACCGGCGCCGGCGTTGTGCTGGCGTCGATCCCCTACGACTTCCTGCCCAAGTCCGACCGACTGCAGTTCCAGATGCCGGTGACCCTGCAACCTGGTAGCGACTCGCGCGAAACCCTGCGCACGGTGGAGGCGATGAGCCGCTGGTTCGCCGACGACAAGGTCAATCCAGAGGTGACCGATAGCATCGGCTACGTCGCCGACGGCGGTCCGCGCATCGTGCTGGGCCTGAATCCCCCGCTGCCGGGCAGCAACATCGCCTACTTCACCGTCAGCGTCGCGCAGGGCACCGACATCGAGCAGGTGATCGACCGCACCCATCGGTACATGCGCGAGGCGTTTCCGCAGGCTCGCGCCGAGCCCAAACGCTTCCCGCTGGGTGCGACCGAGGCCGGCGTGGCCATCTACCGCGTGGTCGGCCCGGACGAGGCGGTGCTGCGCGAGACGGGCGAGCGCATCGCCGCGGCGCTGCGCGGGTTGCCTGGTATTCAGGACGTCTACGACGATTGGTTGCCGCGCGTGCCGCGCTACGTGGTCGAGGTCGACCAGCTCAAGGCGCGCCGCGCCGGCATCAGCAGCGAAGACGTGGCCCAAGCACTGCAACTGCGCTACAGCGGCCTGCAGGCCTCGCTGATCCGCGACAACGGCGTGGCTGCGCCGATCGTGTTGCGCGGCGATGCGCGCGAGCGCGATGCCGCGGGCAGCCCGGCCGATACGTTGGTCTATCCCGGCGCGGGCGGCGCGCCGCTACCGTTATCGGCGATCGCGTTGGTCTCCACGGCGAGCGAGCCCTCAACGATCATGCGCCGCAACCTGGTGCGCACGCTGACGGTCACCGGCCGCCATCCCAGCATGACCGCCAATGGAATCGTCGCCGAGATCGCGCCGCAGATCGATGCGATCGAGCTGCCGCCGGGCTACCGCATCGAACTTGGCGGCGAGATAGAGGATTCGGCTGAAGCCAACCAGTCGCTGCTGCAGTTCATGCCGCATGCGCTGATCATGATCCTGCTGTTGTTCGTGTGGCAATTCAATTCTTTCCGCAAGCTGTTCATCGTGGTGGCGAGCATCCCGTTCGTGCTGATCGGCGCGGCCCTGGCGCTGCTGCTGACCGGCTACCCGTTCGGCTTCATCGCCACCTTCGGCCTGCTGGCGCTGGCCGGCATCATCGTCAACAACGCTGTACTCCTGCTCGAGCGCATCGAGGCTGAACTGGCCTCGGGCCTGGCGCGGCGCGAGGCGGTGATCTCGGCGGCTGTGATGCGGCTGCGCCCGATCGTGATGACCAAGCTGACCTGCATCGTCGGCCTGATCCCACTGATGCTGTTCGGCGGTCCCCTGTGGACCAGCATGGCGATCACGATGATCGGCGGCCTAGCGCTGGGAACACTGGTGACGCTGGGCCTGATTCCGATCCTGTACGACCTGCTGTTCTCGCTGCGCGTGCGCAGCGGCGGCAAGTCCACGAATGGGGAAGCGACCGCATGAGTTTCCCCTCCGCCATGCATGCACGCCGACTCCGGTCCGCGTTGCGCCACGACCAGGAGGCTTTGCGATGACGCAGGCATGGCTACGCCGCGAGGCCAACGCTGACGGACACGCGGCCTGGATTGCCGGCGGCGACTGGACGATCGAGCACTACGGCCGATTGGCCACGTTGGTATCCGACGCGCGCGCAAACCCCGGTGCGCAGCGCGCGGTGCCGTTCCTAGACTGGACGCAGGTCCGCCAGCTCGACACCGCGGGCGCGGCGCTGCTGGTCGAGATGCTCGGCCCAGTGCTGGCGCGCGAGCACCTGCGCGCCGATCCACGGCTGGAGCCGGAACGCCGAGCCCTGCTGGAGGTGCTGGTGGACGCTGCGGAGGCCCAACAGGTCGCGGGGCACCCTGCGCTCGATTCCGCGCCTGCATGGCTGCGCGGCATCGCGGGCATCGGCGCAACGGCCGAGCGGGGGCTGCATTCGTTACTGGATCTGGCCGGCTTCGTCGGCCAGATCCTGGAGACTTGGCTGCGCATTGCGCCGTACCCGCGGCGCTGGCGGCTGACTGCGGTGGTCGCGCAGATCCAGCGTGTCGCTGTCGATGCTGTGCCCATCGTCGCCCTGCTGAGTTTCATGGTCGGTACCGTGGTCGCCTTCCTCGGCGCAACCGTGCTGGCCAACTTCGGCGCCAGCATCTTCGCCGTGCACCTGGTCGCGTTCTCGTTCATGCGCGAGTTCGGCGTGCTGCTACCGGCGATCCTGATCGCCGGGCGCACCGCCAGCGCCTACACCGCACAGATCGGCTCGATGAAAGCGAACGAGGAGATCGACGCGCTGCGCTCGGGAGGGTTGAACCCAATCGAGCTGCTGGTGTTGCCGCGGGTGCTGGCACTGCTGGTCTCGCTGCCCCTGCTGACCTTGGTGGGCGTTCTGGCGGGCATCGCTGGCGGTGCCGCGGTCTGCGTGCTGAGTCTCGACATCTCGCTGGCGCAGTTCCTGGCCATAGTGCAGGACAAGATCGAGGTGCGGCATTTTCTGGTCGGGCTGAGCAAGGCACCGTTCTTCGCCGTCATGATCGCCGCGATCGGCTGCCACGAGGGTTTCAAGGTCTCCGGAAGCGCGCAGTCGGTGGGCGACCACACCACCTCGAGCGTGGTGCAGTCGATCTTCGTCGTGATCCTGCTCGACGCGCTGGCGGCGCTGTTCTTCATGGAGATGGGCTGGTGAGCGGCCTTTCGAACGGAACGGCAACTCATGCCATCGAGGTGCGCGCGCTGGACAACCGCTTCGGCGAGCAGCAGGTGCACCAGAACCTGGACTTGGACGTTCGGCGTGGCGAAATCCTGGGTGTCGTCGGCGGTTCGGGCACCGGCAAATCGGTCCTGCTGCGTAGCATCGTTGGTCTTCAGCGCCCGCATGCCGGCGTGGTCCGCATCGAAGGCCTGGATCTGCTGCAGCTCCACGGCGCAGCGCGCACGCATCTGGAACGGCGCTTCGGCATCCTGTTTCAGAAGGGTGCCCTGTACTCGTCGCTGAGCGTGACCGAGAACGTCGCCCTGCCGCTGATCGAGCACGCCGGCCTGCCGCGTGCCCAGGCCGAGCACCTGGCGCGCAGCAAGCTGGCGCTGGCTGGCCTGCCACCGGATGCCGGCGACAAGTCGCCGGCATCCCTGTCGGGTGGCATGGTCAAGCGTGCGGCCTTGGCGCGGGCGCTAGCCTTGGACGCGGGCATCCTATTCTTGGACGAGCCGACGGCAGGACTGGACCCGATCGGCGCAGCCGCGTTCGACCAGCTGATTCTGACCTTGCGCAATGCGCTGGGGCTGACCGTGTTCCTGGTGACCCATGACCTGGACTCGCTCTACACGATCTGCGATCGCGTGGCGGTGCTTGCCAATCGGCAGGTGCTTGTCAATGACAGCATCGAGGTGGTGGAGCGCTTCGACCACCCCTGGATCCAGGCCTATTTCCACGGACCGCGCGGCCGCGCGGCGGTGCAGGCGCGCGCCGGATCCCCGCGCGCGGCGCCGCCGTGATGCGCGGGTCCGCCTCCTTCCCCCGACCGCGGTCGCGCGCGCCTGCGCCGAACAGCCGCATGCCTATCAGAGAGGTGCACTGAATCATGGAGCCCCGTGCCCGCCACGTCGCCATCGGCGTCTTCGTCCTTTTCCTGGCCGCGCTCGGCTTCGGCGTCGCGCTGTGGCTTGGCGACGCCCGTTCCGACCGTGACTTCCACTACTACCGCGTCATGTTCGACGAGCCGGTGACCGGGCTCTCGATCGGCAGCCCGGTCCAGTACAGCGGCATCACCGTCGGTGAGGTCGCTGCTTTGTCACTGCTGCCCGAGGACCCGCGCCGGGCCATCGCCCGTGTGCGCATCGAGACCTCGATTCCGATTCGCCAGGACACCCGGGCCGAACTGGTGATCACCGGCATCACCGGCGCTGCGGTGATCGAGCTGAGCGACGGTGGTCCTGACGTGCCGCTGCTACCCAGGAAAGAGGGCGAGGAACCGCTGATCCTGGCGCCGCGCTCGGCTCTGGCTTCGCTGGTCTCCGGCGACGGCAACACCATGACCACGATCAACGGCATCTTGCTGCGCACGCATGAACTGTTCTCCGAAGAGAACGTGGCACTGGTGCATAAGACCTTGGTGAACCTCGAGGACACCACCGGCACGCTCGCCGGACAGCGCACCGAGCTGGCCGGGCTGGTCAAGAACCTGACCGAAGCGAGCCGGGAATCAACCGCGGCACTGCGCCAGGCCAATGCCGTGATCGACGATGCCCAAGCGATCCTCAACGAGGAGGGACGCCCCGCACTGGCCAGCACGCGTGAGGCCATGGCCTCGCTGGAGCGTAGTTCGGCGCGGATGGAAGCCCTATTGCAGCGCAATGCGGCCTCGCTGGATCAGGGCATGGCCGCTACCGGCCCGGCGATGAACGAACTGAGGCAGTCACTGGCCAGCCTCAACACCGTGCTGCGCCGTCTGGATCGCAACCCCGCCGGCTACCTGCTCGGCAGCGAGAACATCGAGGAAACCACCCCATGACCCATGCTTCCCGCAAGCTGCCCGCGACCTTCGCGGCGCTCCTGCTCGCCGCCACGCTGCCGGCCTGCAGCATCCTGCCCAAGCAGGCGCCAGCCGCCACCTACCAACTGCCGTTGCAGCACCCGGCACAGGCGCGCAGCGGCGTACATGGGCCGCGCGCCGATGGCCCCATACTGGTCATCCATTCCCCGGCGAGCAATCGGGTGCTCGATTCGGACCGGGTCATCATTGCCCAGCCCGATGGACGCCTTGCGGCCTGGCAGGGACTGCGCTGGGCCGATACCGCACCGGTCCTGCTGCGCGACCGCCTGGCCGAAGCCTTCATCCAGGATGGACGACTGACCGTGCACGTGGACAGTGCGGCGCCCGCCGCCGAACTGGACCTGCTCGGCGCGCTGCGGGCGTTTCAGGTCGAACAGCGCGGCACCGCGCCGGTGGTGGCGATCCGGCTCGACGCGCAACTGGCCGAGCGCGACCGTGCGGGCGCCGGCGTCAGCCGGCGCTTTGAGGTGGTGCATGCCGCCGCGAGCAAACGCGAGACCGACGTGATAGCTGCGTTCGGCGCCGCGTCGGATGCGTTGGCTGCCCAAGTCGTCGACTGGGTCCTGGAGCAGCCCACGGCATCCGCCACCGGTTCGGACGCGCGCGCGCGCCACGCCGACCTGCCATCCCCCGCTGCGGCCGAGTCGTCGCACTCGACTAGGTAAGCTGCCATGCCCAAGTCCGTCCACAGCTACTGGTCACCCGAGCCCATCGCCGTTACCCAATCGCCGAACTGCAGGAGCTCGGCTACGACTGCGCCTTGGTGTCGCCAGAGCAGGTCGCGGTGACGAGCGCCCAGACTTTCGGCGCGGCCCGGATCCTGCAGTGGATCGTTGATCCGGCCAAGTTCATCGTCTCACTGAAACAGCTGGCACTGCGCGCCGGTATCCGCATCCACGTGCGCAGCCAGGTCTCCGGCATCAACGAGGTTGGTGCGGGAGTGCGCGTCGATACCTTCGCCGGTAAGGTGACGGCCGCCAAGGCGATGCCGTGGGTCAGCGCCTTGCCGCCGTCACATTCACAAGCCTGCCAGGTTCCGCCTGCAGCCTTTCTGCTTGGGGTTCTATCATGACTGATCAGCGGCAAAGACATCGCCTAGTGATCGTTGGAGGGGGCGTGGCGGGGCTGGAGATTGCCAGCGCATTGGCCCGCCGATGGCGACGTCCGGGAACGCCCACAGTCACACTGGTCGATCGGGATTCGGCCCACGTCTGGAAGCCTATGCTGCACATGATCGCGGCAGGTACGCGCGATGTTTCGCAGCAGCAAACACCCTACTTGGCGCAGGCGCGCGATACCGGATTCGTCTACCAGCCTGGCGAGCTGTGCGGCCTGAATCGGGAACGGCGAGAACTGCAGATCGCCGCAGTCTACGCTGACGACGGGCGACTTCTGATTCCCGGCCGCATAGTTGGATATGACACTCTGATTATTGCCATCGGCAGTCAAGCGAACGACTTCAGGACGCGTGGTGCCGCAAACCACTGTTACCGGATCGACTCGCGCGAGCAGGCCGATGCATTCAACCGGGAGATTCGACTTCGTGTCCTGCAGTGCGTGGCGCAGGATGCCCAACTCTCAATCGGGATAGTTGGCGGCGGCGCCACAGGCGTGGAGTTGGCTGCCGAATTGGTGCAACTGGCCGAATCAGCGGCGGCGTAT
The DNA here is from genome assembly GCF_056759975.1 of Stenotrophomonas sp. STEN031. Lineage (NCBI taxonomy): Bacteria > Pseudomonadati > Pseudomonadota > Gammaproteobacteria > Lysobacterales > Lysobacteraceae > Stenotrophomonas > Stenotrophomonas sp. STEN031. The sequence continues at coordinate 48,020 of NZ_JBRREA010000014.1, read as the reverse complement.
GGCGCCCACGACCTGATGTCGCGCATGTCAGTTGCTTTAATCGAGAGCGGACCGCGATTACTGGCCGCCTTTCCCAAAGACATCTCTGAAGCTACCCGAGCGCGTTTGGAGCAATTGGGTGTCCGTGTGTACACCGACACACGGGTCAGCGCAGTGGATGCCGATGCCTTCCTGTTTAGCGACGGCACTCGGCGGGAGGCATCCCTAAAGATCTGGGCGGCCGGGGTCAAGGCTGCGAACTTGCTGTCGAATCTAGCGGGGCTGGAAGCGAATGCTATCAACCAGTTACTGGTACGGCCCTCGCTGCAGACGACGCAGGACCCGCGGATCTACGCCGTGGGCGATTGCGCGAGCCTTACTTTGTCGGGCAACCAGCGCTCCTTGCCGCCGACAGCACAGGTTGCACATCAGCAGGCGCAATACCTCATCCGCCAACTTCCGCGCGTGATCGAGCGAGGCTTGACGCCCCCTGACTTCGTGCACCGCGACCTTGGATCCCTGGTGTCACTAGGCGAGTACGACGCATTTGCGTCGCTGGGCAAGTTCGGCCTGCTCAAGGGGACAACGCTACGCGGAAGGCTGGCGCAGGCCAGCCATGTGCTGCTCTATCGTAGCCACCAGGCACGCCTGCACGGGATCATTCGCGGTAGTCTCTTGTGGCTGGTTGATCAGCTCAACGCACGTTTACGTGGATCGATACGACTTGATTGAGCGATTGGAAGGAATTGGTGAGTTGGATATCCAGATAGTCGACACTGAGACCACTGCGTTCGTATGCATGAGCACGAGAGCACCGAGCGTCAGGACACCTTCCACATGCTCTGGTCATCCAGCAAGCATATGGCGCCGAAACTATGAGCACTCATAGACTTCATGACGACGGAGATTTTAAAGGACTAGTACCTGGAACTAGCCCAACGATGGCCCCTTTGGCCGACCGACTTCCCACGATGCCCCGATACCGTGCATCGTCGCTGCGAGTTGCTGCCCCCGCCGCTGTTCGATCACAGGCCGCCACGGCACCAGGCTGAACCCCATGCCATCATCGAGCATCGCATAGCGCCCGCTGGCAAGCATGACGGAGCGCCGGTAGATGCCTGCAACGCGCTGCCCGTCCGTGGCGGGCCGATGCGCCAGGCCGGTTTCGGCGGCAATGTCCTTGGCGGCCTGCGCCAGTTCCCGATTGCGCAGCGTGCCCAGCAGGTTGCGCGCCAGGATCACTCGCTGCCCGCGCCGCTCCGCCAGCCCCTGTTCTTCAAGGAAGTCGGCGCGCTGTTGCAGGGTGTTCTTGACCTCGCCACCAAAGCCCAAGTCGCCCAGCCCCTTGCCGCCGCCGATCAACTGCTGGTCGAGCCAGGTGGCTCCGATCACGCGCGCCTGCAGCTCGATGGACAGGTGCGATTTCAGCTCCACGGCGACGCCGCCCAGCCGTTGCGCGTCGTACTGGCGGCCACGCTCGGTCAGGTCGTCCGGCACCTTCCATAACCCCTCGGCCACGCGCTCCACGATGCCGGCCCGGCGCAGGGCTTCCAGCCGGCGGACGTGGGCCGCGACGACTTGCTGCGGGTCGCGGTCGGGCTTGGCCCGGCCCTGCTCGATCGCCAGGTGATGATCGGTGCGGTACAGGCCATCGCTCGCCAGCGCGGCGATGTTCTTGTCGGCCGCCCGTACCTCCGCGGAACCACGCACCTCCACCACCGATCCGGTTGGATAGTTCGCCAGCTCGTCGCCGGCGTTCAACGCGACGTAGTGGGCCTTGCCGTCCACCCCGTCGATGACCAGATAGCCGCGGTCGTGCAGCTCGTCGGCCAGCCCCTTGCCGGCCACGCGGCCGACGATGGTGCGGCCGTCGTCGCCCGGCTCGAACACCGCCAGTTCGCGCGGCTGGCCGCTCATGGCGCGCTGCATGGTGCGGATGATGTCGCCACGCTCGCCCAGGGCACGCAAGGTCTTCTCCGCGTCCGCATGGACGGCCCAGGTGCCGGGCTGCACCTCGTCGGCCAGGCCCAGGCGCTGCAAGCGTTGGAGTCGGCCGATCAGCAGCAGCCGCTGGCGTTGCAGCCGGGGTTCATTGAAGCGTTCGATCTGCACCCGGCCATCCACGCCGGCCTCACGCTGCAATGTGCGGTCGAGGCTCGTCCACCGCTCCTGTTTCACCTCGCGTCCCAAGGTCTGCTGGATCTCCAGTTCGGTGCGCTGCCCCAGCCATTCGGTCGCCAGTTCGGCGGCCCGATGGCGGAAGCCGTGGGCGATGTAGTCGCCGGCGATGATGAGGTCTTTGCCGGTGTCGTCGCGTCCGCGCACGATCAGGTGTGCGTGCGGGTTGTCGGTGTTCCAGTGATCCACCGCCACCCAATCCAGCCGCGTGCCAAGGTCGGCTTCCATCCGGTTCACCAGATGCCGGGTGTAGGTGCGCAGGTCGTCCAGCTCGGCGCCGTCCTCCGGGGAGACGATGAAGCGGAAATGGTGCCGGTCGTCGGCGGCCCGCTCCTTGAAGGCATCGAGGTCGGCTTCGTCGGTCTGCGGCCCGTAGGCCCGGCCCGGTTCGCCATCGCGGCCGGCGCCGTCGCGCTCAATGTAGCGCAGGTGCCTGGCGAGCGACTGCGGGCTGGCGTTGCGCTGGTTGACCAGCAGGGTCTTGATGGTCACGCGCCGCGACATGGGCGTCAGCTTCGCCCCGGCGAAGCGCGCCGCCGTGTGGCCGCGCCCAAGCCGTGAACCGGGGCGCTGACCGGCGCGTGCGCCGCTGCCGCCGGCTGCGGAATGGCGCATCGAGGACTTGCCGCTGCTGGCCTTGCCTGCCTGCTTGAGCACCTTGGAAACGAAGCTCTGGCCCTGACCCTTGCCCCGGTTCTTCGGGGCGCTGGGGCGTACCCGGAAATCGTCGTCGCGGCGGTCGCTCATGGCCGCGCATCCTGCAAGCTCTGGCGTGTCCTGTCGTGCGAAGCACGCGGACATACCTGCATTGGCGCGACCTTCGCGCCCCACGCGGCACGGCGGCGAAGCCGCTCCGTGCCGCGCCACCCCCATGTGCAGACAGGCTTTCGACGCGGCCTAGTGCCGCGTCCTTTTGTCTTGCCTTCCGCCTTTGCCTTCCGCTGTCGCTCCAGGCACCGGCGGCCCGGCGGTGCTGCTGCGTGAGCAGCCAGCGCGCCGGCGAACGCGGCGATGGCCGCAGGCCGGGCGCGTTCGAGGCAAGACGCCTGCACGTTGGCCGGCTGCGCCGGCGACAGCGCGAAGTGCGGCGCGGATGCGCTCGCACTGCATGCGCGACGACATGCGGAAAGCCACGGGATCGACACGCCCGATGGCACGAGAAGATGCACGGCCACGTGCAGCGAGTCGGCGGCCATCATGGGCGTGTCTCCAGCCAGATCGGGCGCGCAACGCCGATCACGGCGGATGCGCTGACCGGGCCGAAGTAGCGGCTGTCGAACGATGCCGGATTCGTCACGCTCAACAAGAACAGTTCGCCCGGTTCAAGGCGGCGGCAAAGCTGCAAGGACGGCAGCGCCCGGCCCAGCCGGTCGGCAGGCAGCACGGCGGCGACCGGCACGCCGTCGATGCGTACCTGACCGGCGACGATGCAGACGTGTTGCGGCGCGACCGCGCCCACACGTTTGAGCAGCGGCACGCGGGTCGGCAGATAGCCGCGCTGTGCTGCCAGCATGGCGGCCCTGGTCGGCAGCGGCACCAGCACGATGCTGTCCACGGACAACGGACGTGGCAGCGAGGCGGTGCACGGGTCGAACGGCTCGATGCGATACCAGCCGACCGCCACGCTGTCGGACGGGTTGTAGGTCAGGCGCGGCAGCGGCGACACGAAAGCCGCCCAGGCCAGCGCAGCGAAGCCGAGGGCGGCCAGTGTCACCACGACGATGCGAGCGCGCAGGCGCGAGCGAGGACGCGGCGCCACGTCGGGCGCGTTGGGTGTGGTGGTCGGGGCGGTCATGGCAGCACCTTCCCGGCCAGCCAAGCAGCGTGCCGCTCGGCGGTGTATTCGGGCAGCGGCGAACGCGCTGCAAGACGGTTGCCCAGCGTGCGCCAGTACGCGGGCGACACGTCGATGACGGCGATGCCCTGCGCCTCGATGCCGTCGATGCGTTCCAGCACGGCGCGCACGTTGGCGTCGCCTTCGGTGTGCAGCAACAGGCGCGCGCCCGGCTGCACGCCGGGGATGCGCTGCGCCGCGTCCAGTGGCGTGCAAGCCTGCATCACCATGAGCTGCCAGCGGATCGTGCCGTAGTCGTTGGCCTGCCAGCGGATGCGGCAGAGCATCGCGCCCGGCAGGAACACCGCGCAGCGCCGCCAGTCGTCCAGGCGCAGCGTGCGTGCCGGTTCACCGAAGCGCAGGTAGAGCTTGAAACGGGCCTCGATGTAGGCCAGCGCCACGCGCGTCAGCGGCGCGCTGGCGGGTTGGCCGGAAGGCACGATAAATGATGGCTGTGGCGTAGCCGTGGCCGCGCCAGCGGCAGGCGAAGCGGATGCAGTCATGGTGTGTTCTCCCTGTGGTTCTCGGGAAACTCCCGCTCCAGCAGGCCGCGCAGCAGGTCGGCCACAGTCACGCCTCGCGTGAAGGCCGACACCTTGATGCGCGCCCGCAGCGCGGGCGTAATGTCGAGGGTCAGGCGCGCGGTGTAGAGGTCGCCTTTGCCCAGCGCATCGGCGTCGCCCTGGCGAATCCACGCCTCGGCGTGCGGATTCGCGGGCGGACGTGCGCCGATGCCGACGCGCTTGCCCATGCGTTTGCGGTTGGGTGGCTGCTGCGCTGTCATGGCGTCCACCGCAGCAGTTCGTCCACCAGGGCCGTGATTTCGCGGGCGGCGGCGCTGTTAGGTGCTGTCTCGCGTGCGAGCCGGCCAGCGGCCACGCTGTCGGCGAACACGATGCGCTGATGCACTTCCGAGCGCAGCGCAGGCAGCGGCTGTTCTGCCAGCGATTGCCGCGCCTCACGGCCGATGATGGTGGTGCTGACGCGCCGGTTGATGACGAAGGCTGCGCGGAGCAGCGGCCGGAACACCTGCGCCTCGCGGATGAGCGCCACCATCTCTGCGCTGGCCCACACGTCATAGGGGCTGGGCTGCACCGGGATCAGCACACGCTCGGCCGCCAGCAGCGCGGAGCGCGCCAAGGCGGCGATCCTGGGTGGCCCATCAATAACGACGTGATCGGCCCGCCTGGCGAGTTCTGGCGCTTCCTGATGCAGCGTTTCACGGGCCAGGCCCACGGCGCTGAACAGCCGTGGCAAGCCTTGCTGGCTTCTGCGCTGCGTCCAGTCCAGCGAGGAACCCTGCGGGTCGGCATCGAGCAGGACGACATGCTGGCCGCGCAGCGCCAGTTCGCCCGCGATGTGCGTGGCGAGCGTGGTCTTGCCGACACCGCCTTTCTGGTTGAGCAGAGCGAGGATCATGGCGCGGCCCTCCGTGTTGGAAAGCCGGTCTTTCGCTTCTGCGTGTGGTGCCGTTGGGTGGTTGTCCACCGAAACGGCGCGCTTCTACTAAAAGTTATGTATTTACTGTTAGGGAAGTTAAGGGGCGCGAAAACCCAATGCTGGCGCGGCTTTGCGGCCGATTTTGTTGCCTGATAGCACGAGGATTTGTTGCCTGATAGCACGAGCCTCCTGTTGCCTGATAGCACGAGTGAATTAACAGGTTTTCCCAGACTTATCCCCGTGCCGTGGGCGGCACGGGCCGAAAGGTCAGCAGTTCGGTTTTCTCGCCGGGCATGCGCTCGATGCCCAGGACGTAGCCGGGCAACGACTGCCGCGCCACCAGGGTGCGCAAGTCGGCGGCGAAGTCGTAGAAGCGCGCCACGCTGCCGGACTTGCGGTACAGGTGCTGGAAATCGAATTGCCAGCCGTGCTCCTGCCGGCCGCCATGCTTGCGCACCAGCCGGTACAGCCAGCGTTCGATGCCGCCCGTGAGCCGGAAGTACGTCGGGTCGATGGTCAGTACCAGGGCGGCGTCCACCACGCCCGCGTAGAACCAGTCCGGCAGGATCAGTTCGATGCCCAGCGGCGTGCCGCTGGCATCGGCCAGCTCGCGCCATTCGTTCACCCACGAAAAGCGATGCAGGCGCCGTCCGGTCGTCTCGCGGATGGACGTGGCCACCGTTGTCGATTGCAGGCGATCCAGGGCCGCTTTCAGGCGCTGGTAGTCGCGCAGCGACGTGCCGCGCCCGATGAAACGCAGGATCTCGTAGGGGCGCACCTGCATCAGCCGCGAGGTCGGAATGCCCGCATCGCGGGCTTCCACGATCTGCGAGGCGGCCCAGATCAGGATGTCGGCATCCCAGATTGTGGCAATGCCGTGCTCCTGCGTACCCTCCACTCGGATGGTGATGCCACCGGCGCGGAAGTCGATCGGCGCCGTGCGGCGCGACTTCGCCAGCGAGAAGAACGGAAAGGCCATCAAGTCCTGGCTGTCGCGCGGCGCCATGTCGCCCGGCAGCGCGCGGAACAGGTCGAGCTGTTCGCGCTGCTGCACTGGTCGCTGCCGCAGGGGCAGCGATGGGCTGGACATGGCGATGGCCACCGGCGAGCCAGAAATCAGCGGCCATCACGGTAGTCGCCCGCATGCCGCTCGGCATATTCCGGGTCGGAAGTCGCCTCGTAGCTGCGCTGGTCGGCCCAGGCATCGAGGTCGGACACGGCGTACATGACGCGGCGGCCGAACTTGCGGAACTTCGGCCCGCCGCCGATCACGCGCTGTTTCTCCAGCGTGCGTGGCGACAGGCGCAGGTATTCGGCGGCTTCGTCGTTGGTCAGGTAGCGTTGGGGCTGCGCAGGCGCAGCGGCAGCAGCGGCGGCAGGCCGCAAGGGAGCGGGTCGCATGGGATGTACCTCCATCAAGCCCGGCCACACCACGCGGCCGGATAGAGGCACTTTCAAGAAAGCGAGGCTGCTTGCTAAGGGACGATCTGCGGGGGACGCGAAACGTCCCCCCTACTGCAACGGCGGCGGAAGCTGTGCCAGGCGGCGATAGCCGCCGCGCATCAGCGCCTCGCCACGACGTACCAGCCGCCGCACGCGGGCACGCAAGGCGCTGTCCTTGTGCCAGTCGGCGGCGACCGCATCCACGCCGAACAACCCTTCGGCGATTTCGCGCAAGGACGCGCCCGCCTGGGTCGCATCGAGCGCCTGCAAGGTGTGCAGTTCCAGCACCGCGGCCGGCGTGGGCCGGGAACGGGCCGCCGCCGCAGGCACGCCAACCGTGGCTGCGGCCAGAGCGTCCAGCTCGGCCGTGAGCGTGCGATAGCGCGCGCAGGGCTTGGCGCAGGCGCGGGTGGCATAGAGGTAGGCCATGCCGTCTTCCAGACCCGGCCCGAGCGCGAGCCGCAGGCAGCAGCCGGGCCAGTGTGACACCAGCACCAGGCGCTTGCCGTCGTGGATCAGTTGCTTGCGGCCCGGTACGCGCCAGAACTCGAAGGCATGGGCCGCAGGTGGTGGGTCGGCATCCGGGTAGAGCTGCACCACGGCATCGTGATCGGGGAACCAGATCGGATGCGCGTCGCGCGCATCCAGGGCTGGGTCTTCCAGCAGGCGCAGGCCCCAAGTCTGCGGCGCGTCCCGCCGTCGGTGGCGGCGCAGCCAGTCGCGGCGATAGTCGGGATTCCTGCGCAGGTATTCCCAGGCCAGCGCGGGGCCATCAAGGTGCAGAACGTAGAGATAGGCCGCTGTGGGATACCAGTGTTCGGCGCTGCGATCAGTCATGGCGAGACCTCCCTGTGCTTGGGGTTCGTCGCCACGGATTCCGCCGCACGATAGCTATCGAATTGCCATCAGGTCGTCATCAAGAAGGGCTAAGCTGTAGTTTTGGGTGTCAAGACCGTTTGGCTCCGGCGTGTTGCGGAAATCGTCTGAATGCGACGGCTGCGCAACCCCAAAAATGGTGCGCCGCATCAGATACCGTGCCGGAGCCCACGCAAAAGATCATGACTGTTTGCATCAGGCTGGCACCGCTTCAGTGCATCAATACGGATTAAGACCTGCACGGTCTTGGCAATGACTGAAATAGTCACAATGCTCCCCGGCTGGCCGGTCCGCGCTGGGGTTCATCAGTCACTGATCGAACCATCCTCCTGCGACAGCCGGACATACTCCGACAGCGGACGCACCGCTAGGAAATACCGATCCCGTCGCACTGGTAATCCGCGCGGCCCCACGATGCCGGCCAGGTCGGATAGCTTGACCGTCCCGAGCGCAGGCATCCCGATACCGAGGTCGATCAGGCCGTAGGCCGTATCGGTATCCGCAGGGTCGAGAGACACCAGCAGCCAGGTCGCGTGCGCGTCCGGGGTGAACAGACGTACCACCGGCAGTGGATCGAATCGCTGAACAGCGGCTAGCGCCTGGCCGTGGGTCAGCAGCCGCGCGCGTTCATCAGCGGTGACAAGCGGCAGGGTCATGGGCAGCCTCCTCACGAAACCGAGGATGCGCGGATGCGCTTTGGTGCCGAAGCGCAGAACCGCCGAAACGCATCCGTGCATCCGTGTGGAAGCACGAATGCGCAAACCATCGCATCCGTAGAAGAACAGAAGCGCCGAGGCGGAATTGTCGGAAGCCGGAAAGACACGGATGCGATTCCCCGGTTCTGTCGGAAACCGTAGAGGCGGATTTCCGTAAAAGCACGAAAGCGGCCTTTCAGCCATGAATGAACACTATAGATTGTAGCCCTATAGGGCGCAATGGGCTGTCATCTTGGTTTTTATGGGGGAACCAGGTTGGTGGCAGCGAAACACTCATTGGCGACGGCAATACGGACAGTCAGGAAGGCGCGAGGCTTGAGCCAGGAAGCGTTCTCCGACGTGTCCAGCCGCACCTATATGAGTACGCTGGAGCGCGACCTGAAAAACCCGACCCTGCACAAGCTGACCGAGCTGTGCGAGGTCATGGAAGTGCATCCGCTGACGTTGCTGACGCTGGCCTATGCCGGCGACGACACGCACAAGGCCGACGAGCTGCTGGCGCGGGTGCGCCAGGAGTTCGAGGCCGTGCTGAAAGAGCGCGACGCGCCCTAGCGCGTCTGAATGCCCGCAAGCGGAGCGCGCAGCGCCGCCAGGCGCGAAGGCGTGAGGGATTGAAGCCGAATGGACATGACGCCATTGGCGGCATGGGGCGCAGCCCGAAAGCCCGGCGGCGCAATGCGCCGACACGCCATATTGTTCCTGCCGCCACGGGCTTCGAGCCATCCGACCATCGCCGATGCGATGCAAGCCCCAGGACATGCGGGGCATAAAGCAACCGGCGAAACCCTGTGCGTGCGGTGCTGAGATCAGCAGCACCGCGCCCCGCCGCAAAGGGCGGGACGCGGTGGGCGGTCGTCAGGCCGCCTTGGGCTTGCTGCGCGACCAGATCAGGTCGTGCGTGCCGTTCTCGCCTTCGATCAGGCGGGCATAGACCGTCGCCGGGAATGAAGGATCGTCGATGGCCACCGACAGGTAATCCCGCCCAGCCTCGCTGGTTTTCTTCCACGCCGCGCCGAAGTCGTGGCCGGCAGCTTGCAGGCGGAAGTCCGGGGCGCTTTCGTTCTCGCCCTTGTCGTTGGGAACGAGCTTGACCTTGACGTTGAGGGTCAGGGTGCGAAGCGTGCCGGTGAAGCCGTCTTTCTCTGCGGTGAAGGTGCCGATGTTAGCCATGGTGATTTCTCCTTTCGGGTTGAACAAGGTCGCGCCAGTGCGTCCTTGTTGTGATCCGTCCGGTGGGGGATGGGCTGGCCGCACCGCGCAGCGGTCGCAACACCGTGGAGAGCCTGGAAGCGAAAAGAATTTGTCCCGCGAGGAATGCGCACAGCGCAGGGGAAATTGTTTTCGCTGGAAGGTTGCGGCCATGAAGCCCAGCCACCGCCAGGATTCAAAACAACACAAGGACGTACTGGCCGCCCGCTCCCGAATAGAGACATGGCCGACTCGGCATCCCCGCGTGACGGCTTCACCTGCCTGCGCCCTGACACGGGCAAGGACAATGCCAAGCGACAAGGTGAAAGCGCCCCTCTCGCTGCTTGCGGCCCTTTGCGTGAGGCGTGGTGTGGAAGCTCCATTGCAAGGCCGGGCGGTGTGTCGGTGAACCGTCCTTCATGACGTACAGGCGACGAACCGCCAGCGTCGAGGACGGCACGCTTTTGCACAACCTGCCGCAGCAAGCCGGGGCGTAGGCCCGCACAAGTCCCGCCCTTTGCGGCGGGGCGCTGCCTTCCACGCAAGCGGAGCGCGCAGCGCCATAGGCGCGAAGGCGTGAGGGATTGAAGCCGAATGGCCGTGACGGCGAAGTCGGCACGGGGCGCAGCCCGCAAAGCCCGACGGCGCACCGCGCCGACACGCCCATCAGCGAGATGCGAAGGCTTCCCTGCGCGTCAGGGAAGTGCTGGTTCTGCCGGTGGCCAGCCGCTGCCAGCGACCGCGCCTTGATCGAACTGACAAGACCAAATCTCCAACTGATCGAGAATATGCAGCAACGCCTTCCCCGAGTGCGTCAGGCCATAGGCCACTTCTCTTGGGAACACCGGCATGGTGCAACGCTCAAGCAAGCCCCGGCCTTCCAACCCCTGCAAGCGTTCGGACAACACCTTGGGCGATACGCCGGGAAGAGCGGCCGCAAGTTCGCTGTGCCGCCTCTTGCCCTCTTGCAGATGCCATAGCACAAGGGCATTCCAGCGATGACCGAGAAAGGCCAGCAAGTCCTCCACCGGACATTCCGATGGCCGGCGCGGCGTGGGCGGCTCCAGTGTGTGTTCGCTCATTGGGCGTGTTCCGTTCTGTTCTTTCCGTTTGGTGAGTTCAATCCACTCCATCCATCATCGCCCGCTTCGACATCAATGGAAACGCCATCATGACATTCGACGTCACATCGCCCGAGCGCATGAACGCCACGTTCGCCAACGCATTCAACAGCCGCAACGTAGGCAATCTGCTCGCACTGTACGAGCCGGGGGCCGTATTGCGCACCAATGGGGGCAACACGAATCTGACGGGCCTTGAAGCTATTGAGGGTGCGTTGACGCAACTTCTCCAAGTGCCGGGCCGGATGGCTTCGCACAACAATTTCTGCATCCTTCATGGCGATCTGGCCCTGCTTCGCGCGGACTGGGAGCTGACCGCCGACGATGGCGCTGTGGTCGCATCGGGAAGTTCTGCCGAACTGGTGCGTATGCAGCCGGATGGTCGTTGGCTCTATGTCATAGACCATGCCGTTGGCGCGGGCCTTCCACGCACTCCGGCTGCGGGTGGAGCGAAGTAGCGGCAGGCTTTGAACACTGGGCGCGGCCACCGCCGCGCCCGGATTTGCATTTTACCGCGCCCAGGACGGCACGGCCTGGGCGCGGTGCTGATCGGGTTACTCCTTCGTCTCGACAATCCACCACACGGCACACGGCAAGGCGCGGCCTGTGATGGGGTGAATGTCTGTCAGGTCGGCGCGGGCCGTCCAGCCGTGAGGCGGACGGTAGCCGCGCACGTCGCCATCGCCATGCCAGCGGCGGGCGCGTACCGTGCCGGGGGCATAGGTTGCGCCCATGCGTGGGCGGCTCGTATGGGTGTGGGTCATGGTCGGCATCCTCGACGTGAAGCGCCCCGGTCGGAACCGGGGCGCTTATCGGGACAGGGTCACGCAGCCAATGCCTCGGCCGGTTCATCGGTCATGGCGGCGGTGTCCGTGGTGTCGGGTTCCGCATCCGTCGCCACGTCCTGCGCCGCCTGCTGCTCCGGGGCTTCGGCGGCGAAGATGGCGAGCATCCAGCCGGTGCCGTCCGCCAGCCGCTCGGCTTCGCTGGCAATGTCGGCCTTCTTCAACTTCGCCAGCCGGGTGACGTGCGCCGGGGCGTACTGCTCTATGGCTTCCAGAATCGCGGCCTTCGGCACATGCCGGAAATAACCCTCATTGGTGGGCTTCCACCATGCGGCCATGTCCAGCCCCACGGCCTGCGCCAGTTCCGCGCCCGGTTGCTGCTGCGTGGCGCGGGGTGTCACCACGTCCACCGTGACGGCCACGCATACCGCCAGCAGCCGCACCAGTTCATCTTGCGACTTCGCCAGCAGCACGGCGAACAGTTCGGCACTGTCCTCCGGCAAGGCTTCGCCTGCCACCTGCTGCAACTCGCGCAGCGCCACAGCAGCGGGCGAATCCGGTATGTCCGGGGCCAAGCCTTCCAGCCGGTCTTTCACGGTCAGGCGCACGCCCAGCGGCAGGTCGTGGCCGTAGTGGCTTCCCTGCAGGACGGTCTGCACCATGCCATGCACCAGTGCGGCCAGCGCCACTTGCGGATGCCGGGCGACTTCGACTTGCAGCGCGACGGTGCGGTGGGCGCTCAACCGCTGCGCCAGCTTGTCGGACATGGCTGCAGTCTTGGGCTGCGCGTCGCTGTCTCCGTCCTCGCCTTCATCGTCGTTCTCGGCTTCCGTGCCGCCGAAACCCTGCCGCAGCCTTTCCAGCGTGCGCAGCGCCTTGGCTTCGGCCTCGCGCATCAGCCCGCGATGAATCACGGCCTGCCCGTTGCGGTCGATGGTGACGATGGCACCGGCTGCGGCCTTCACGGTCGGGCTGTAGTCCTGCAAGCCATCTTCCAGCGCCTGCAATTGCTCGCCCACGGCTTCGCCTTCTTCCTGCAAGGCGTCGGCCTTTTCCTCGTCGTCGGCGTCCAGCGCGTCATCCACGGCTGCGGCCAGTTCCTGCATCTTGGATTGCAGCTTCTCGATGCGCTGCGCTTCGCGCTTGGTCGGTTCGCGCCGTTCCCTCGGCGCACGCTGGAAAGCGTGCAGGTCAGCATGGGTCACGGCGGGCGTGGCATCCACCCACGCCCAGCCTTCGGCCTTCACCTCGGCGGCGATGCCCGCCAGCCGGTCTTGTGCCAGCCGTTCCAGCAGCGCGGCATCGGTCAGATACACGCCCGCGTCACCTTCGGCGAACAGGTCACGGCGCACGCCACCGCCTGCGGCTTCGTAGGTGTCCAGCCCGACGAAGCGCACCAGCGGATGCCGGTAGGCGTCAATCTCGCGCTCGGTGAGGCGGTCGCGCAGCGCGGACGGCTGGCGCTGCCACGTCGGCGCGTCGTAGAAGGCGGTTTCCTGCGCGGCGTGGTCGTCGGTGATGGCAAGGGCCATCAACTGGTCAAGGTTCACGGCATCGGCCCGATAGTCGGCCATCAGGCGCGGCGAGACATTGGCGAGTTTCAGGCGGCGTTGCACCACCAGCGGCGTGACGGAAAAATCCGCTGCAATGTCCTCGATGGGTCGGCCTTCGGCCACCAGCGCGGCAAACGCCTCGAACTGGTCTGCCGGGTGCATCGCTTCGCGCTGCACGTTCTCGGTGAGGCTCGCGGTTCGGGCCGTACCATCGGCCACCAGCAGGCAAGGCACCTCCCATTCCTTGCTGATGCGGTGCTTCTTCGCCAGCAGCTTGAGGGCTGCGAGGCGACGGCCACCGGCCACGACTTCGTAATGCTCGCCATCGGCGGCGGCAATCACGATCAGGTTTTGCAGCAGGCCCACGCGCTGGATGGATGCGGCCAGTTCGGGGATGGACATGCGCGGGGTCTTGCGCACGTTGCGGCCCGTGGGGCGCAACACCAGCCGCGACAGCGGAACCAGTATCAGGTTCTTGGTCGGGTCGGCGGCTTCCAGCGGGACAGCGGCGGCGGCATTGACGGCGCGGGCTTCGGTGTAGGTGACGGCGTTCATGGTGATAACTCCTAACGGTTCAGGGATGCAGCAGCGAGGGATGCGGCAAGGGCTGCTGCCTGCCCTGCCGCGTGGGGAATCAGGCTTTCAACTGGCGCAGGCCATCGGCCAGCATCCAGAGGGCGCGATTGAGGCGCACATCGGAATCAATGCCCTGCACGGGGCGGGTCTGCTGGCGGCGTCCGTTGGCGCTGCGGCCATGCAATCCGCCTTTGGTCAGGTTTTCTTGCGTGCGGTTGAACACGCTCCACAAGTCCGGGCGGCGGTCGTCGAACCGGCGCGGCATCAGGATTTGCGATTCGGTGATGGGCGCGGGCTTGTTGTCGGTGGGGTCGTACTTGAGGGCCAGCGCGGCGCGGGCGAATACTTCGGCCTCGCCTTCGTCCAGCGTGATCGCGCGCATGGCATCGCGGGAATCCTTCACCCGGTCGAAGCCGCGCAAGACTTCGTAAGCGCCTTCGATGACATGCCCGGAAACGTCGCCCTTGTGGGGTACGCGCACATCGGCCACGGTGTCGCCACACACCAGCCCATTGCTGCACACGAACCGGAACATGCCTGCGAGCATTTGATAGCTGCTCGTGCCATCGTGCGAGTTCAACAACACGATTTCATTGGCCTCCGCGCCGTTGATCTGGCTGGCGTGGCGCAGGCGCAGCATGTGTTTCGTATGCTCGCGCTTGCCTTCATCGCGCACGCGGGTTTGCGTCACCATGAAGGGCTGGAACCCTTCTTTGCGAAGCTCGGCCAGCACGGCGGCGGTGGGGATATAGGCGTACCGCTGCGAACGGCTTTCATGCGGCGCGTCCGCGAAGATGGACGGCGCTACCCGGTGAATCTGGTCATCGGTCAGCGGGTAGTCGCTGCGCAGCGAGGGGGAACGGGAAGCGAAACGGGATGCGAGTTGCATGGTCTTTCTCCTGACAAAAAGGGTTTGCTGTTCAAGCCGCACACCGGATTCCTAGATTCGGAGCCCAGCCTTTCGGCTGTTCTGTGCGGTTGGCACGAGGAACCCGGTTGGCCCTGTTGCCACCGTCTTTCCTGAGTTCATCGCCCGCGGCCAAAGGAGCGCGCGGACGGGGGCCGTCAAGGAGACAAGCGCAGGGTTGGTGCGGCCCGCAGGCGCAGCCGAGGACACGGCCCTGCGCGCCTTGACGGCACACGGGAGCGGGCTACGGTCGCGGAGAAGGTGATGAAGTCAGGGGAGACGGCTGGACATGGCAACGGCCGCCTCGATGTGCCGAACCGCACGCAAGCGAAGCGCGCAGGCCCGAAGCTGGAAGCCGGGCCGAAGGCGTCAGCCGAGCGGAGCGAGGGAACGATGGAAGCCCGTCAGGGGCGAAACCCCGAAGGGGGTTCGATGCGCAGCACGACAGCGCGACCGGCCATGCTTAATGGCCAGAGACGCTAATGAAGCGGTAGTTTGAATTCTTGTTTTTCACAATAACTATACAAGTCATCCTGTATAGTTATAATTCCTATACTCTCCGCCAATGCACCTGCGGGAGCCCTGCCGCATCAGTTCGCGGCCGCTTGTAACCAGCCCAGGAGCCTGCTTGCCTATGATTCCCTCCAAATCCCAGCGCTGGTCCCTGCTGGTAACCGTCGCCGCCGGCCTTCTCCTGGTGACCTTGGACAACTCGGTGCTTTACACGGCGCTGCCAACGCTGACCCACGAGCTGCACGCCAGCGCCACGCAAGGGCTATGGATCATTAACGCCTATCCGCTGGTTATGGCAGGCCTGCTGCTAGGCACGGGCACGCTTGGCGACCGCATCGGCCATCGGCGCATGTTCCTGTTCGGCCTGGTGATTTTTGGCGTTGCATCCCTGGCCGCAGCGTTTTCACCGACTGCTTCGCTGCTGATCGCCGCACGGGCATTCCTTGCGGTGGGTGCGGCGGCCATGATGCCGGCAACCCTGGCGCTGATCCGCATCACCTTCGACAACGAGCGCGAACGCAATATCGCCATCGCCGTATGGGGCAGTCTGTCGGTAGTGGGCGCTGCGCTCGGCCCGATCATCGGAGGCCTGCTGCTGTCGCATTTCTGGTGGGGTTCGGTGTTCCTGCTCAACGTGCCGGTGGTCGTGCTGGCCTTCATCGGCACCCTGGC
This sequence comes from Stenotrophomonas sp. STEN031, assembly GCF_056759975.1. Taxonomy (NCBI): domain Bacteria; kingdom Pseudomonadati; phylum Pseudomonadota; class Gammaproteobacteria; order Lysobacterales; family Lysobacteraceae; genus Stenotrophomonas; species Stenotrophomonas sp. STEN031. Next base: position 32,239 of record NZ_JBRREA010000014.1, on the reverse strand, counting down.
GTTCGCGCCCAAAGGAACGGTAGAGAGCGACAAACCCTGGGATCTGTGGTCCTCGATCCTGGCTCTGTTGACCCTGTCCGGCCTCGTCGTCGCCATCAAGGAAGTCGCGCACGCCGGACCCTCGTGGCCGTTGGCAGGCGCTGCGCTGGCAGTCGCCGCCGCAGGCGGTTGGCTATTTGTCCGGCGGCAGGCGCGTCTGCGCTCGCCGCTGCTTGATTTCAAGATCTTCCGCAAGCCTGCTTTCAGCGCGGGTGTGCTGGCTGCCGCGTTCGCGATGTTCACCATCGGCGGCATGCAGCTGGTGACCACCCAACGCTTCCAACTGGTCGCTGGCTTCACGCCGCTGCAGGCCGGTTTGCTGGTCTCGGCAGTGGCGATAGGATCGCTGCCTACGGCCTTGCTGGGCGGGGCTTTCCTTCACCGGCTGGGATTGCGGGTTCTCATCGCCGGCGGACTGGCGGCGGGTGCCATTGGCGCACTCGCCACCACAGCCGGCCTTCACCTGGGCCTGGGGTGGCTGGTAGCCGGGATGGTTCTCAATGGCGCAGGCCTTGGCGCTGTGATGGCAGTGGCCTCCAGCGCCATCGTCGGCAACGTGCCTCCGGCCCAAGCGGGCATGGCATCGTCGGTCGAGGAAGTCTCATACGAATTCGGCAGTCTCATCGCCGTGGCCCTGTTGGGAAGCCTGCTGGGGGCGCTTTACTCGATGGGCGTGAGCTTGCCGCCTGACGTCCCCGATGCCGCACGTGCAGGGATTGCCCAGGCGCTGGAGATCGCTCAAGCCAGCGAGCCTGTGAATACCGCGCTGGTCGAGTCCGCATCATCCGCCTTCGATCGAGGCTATCTGGTGGTGTTGTGGGTCATCGCAGGCGTGCAGGCTTTGGGTGCGCTGGTGACTGCCTGGTTGCTACGGCACCACGGGCCGGGCACTGCCACGGCCACCCATTGAAGGAGCGGTGCTCATGCGCCCCAGCAATCGCAGCAAGATCCTCGACGCCGCCATCCGTGTGGTGCATCGCGATGGCGTCACCGGGATTACCTTCGAGTCGGTGGCCGCCGAGGCCGGGCTGACGCGCGGCGGTATGCTCTACCACTTCCCATCCCGCGATGCCTTGCTTTTGGGCATTCACGAACACCTGGCGAACCAGTGGGAGGCACTGCTGGAAAAAGTCGCGGGCAAACCGGCTCATGAGGCCAGCGCGGAAGAGCGCTTCGCGGCCTATGTGCAGGCTTGCGCCCAAGGCAAATCCACCCGAGTCGAACTGCAGCTCATGCTGGAGGGCGCTACCCAGACTGCCCTGGCCGCGCCTTGGTCGGCGGTGCTGTCGCGCTGGATTCCCGCTACCCCGGCACAAGAGGATGTCGTCGCTGCGCTGTGGGTGGTGCGCCTGGCGGCCGACGGCCTGTGGGTTCACCAATCGTTCTCCAACAAAGCGCTGCCCGCGAGCTTGCGCAAACGTATCGGTCGTATGCTTCTGGACATGATTCCAAGGTCTGAGAAGAGCACTCAGGTGTCCAAAGAGGACGCGGACCAATGAAGCGCGTGGACATTGAACCAGGGGCGCAGGCGATGACCCCAGTGGACATTGAACTCAAGGTGCTGCGCCTACCGATCTACACCGGCGCGGTGGTGTCCCTGCTCGCCCTGATCGCAGTGCCGTTCACGGGTTCACAGGCCATCTTGCTTGATGGCTTCTTCAACCTCGTGTACCTCATCACCGGCATCTTCACGTACCGGGTCGGCCGGCTGTTGCGACTCGGCGCCAGTCGACGCTTTCCATTTGGCTACGCGCCGCTGGAACCTCTGGTCAACCTCATCAAGAGCCTGCTGATCGCCGGTGTCTCGATGCTCTCGATTTGGTACGCCGTATCCAGCCTTCTCACGGGCGGAACCGACATTCGCTTCGGGGTCGCGCTGCTCTATGCCTTCGTGTCTGCGGCCGTCACTATTGGTATGGCAGTCTATGTTTGGTTGCGCTACCGTCATCTGCAAAGCCCACTGGTCCAAGGCGACCTGGCTGCGCGTGTCATCGACGCACTGACCGCGTTCGGTGCGTTGCTGGCCTTCGTGATTGCATACCTGTTGCAGGCTTACGGCTACACACAAGCTGCACGTTATGTCGATCCGATTCTGTCGCTTGCCCTGGTCGCCATGACCGTCGGTATTCCCTGGTCGCTGGGTAAGGGGGCCTTGGCCGAACTGCTGTACATGGCACCGCCACCCAGCAAGACGGAGCCGATCGAGGCCACGATCCGGCAGGCCTTGAAAGCTGTGCCCCTGGTTGCGCTGGACATTCGCACCGTACGCATCGGTCGCTCCTGGGAAGTCATGATCCATGCCCAGCTCGGCCCGGATACCGAGATGAACACGCACGCGGCGGATGAGTGTCGCCAGCGCGTGGAGGCCGCGCTGGCTGGCGGGCATGATCAGGTTCGCCCGGTGCTGGTGTTCTCGCACCATGCACCTGAGCCGCTGAGATAGCGCGGGTTCGGTCGCTTCAGGAGTAGGGCTGCTGGATTGTTGGGGCGGCTGCGCTGCCGACTGCGCGTGGCGCTTTGGCAAAGGGGAATTGAGCACAGTCCAGCCTCTAAAGGCCATGCCAACTCCCATCGCCACATCATGCGGGTGAGCAAAAAAAGGGGCCGAAGCCCCTTTTGTCAGATCAGCCCGCGCTCGGCAAACGATGTGGCGTCGGTGCCTGCGACGATGATGTGATCCAGAACGCGCACGTCCACCAGGCCTAATGCCTCCTTCAGCCTCTGGGTCAGTGTCCTGTCGGCACCGCTCGGCTCGGGACTACCGCTCGGGTGGTTGTGCGAAACAATGACCGCCGCCGCGTTGAGCCGCAGCGCCTCCTTGGCCAGCTCGCGCGGATACACCGATGCGCCGTCGATGGTGCCTCGGAACATTTCAGCGTATTCGATCAGCCGATGCTGCGTGTCCATGAACAGCACCGCGAACACTTCATGCTCGAAGCCGGCCAGCTTGGCGCACAGATACTCCTTGACCGCCGCCGGTGAAGTGAACGAAGTACCGCGCTGCATCTTGCGCTCGATGGCGTGGCGCGCGGCCTCCAGAATCTGCTCTGCAGTCGCTAGCAGGTAGCGGCCCTGTGCGTCACGCACCATCAGCGGGGAATCGAACGATGAAAAGGACAGTTGCGACATGATCGTGCTCCGGTTGCTCGGGCGGAATTGCCCGGAACCGTGGAAGCACGGCGCAGCGCAAGCAGTCAGGGGTCGAAAGACGGCCGCCAGGACGCAAGGGCCATCGGCCCGAAGCCCTTGACGGCGAGAACGCCGTGGTACGGTGAAAGGGACAGCAAGACCGCCTACACCCGCCCAATGCACACACTCGCCTTTTTGCAAGCGGAGCGCGCAGGCCCGCCAGGGTCGAAGGCGTCAGGGGTCAAAGCCGGATGGCCGCACTACGGCACGAAGCGCGGGGTGCAGCCCGCGAACCCGACGGCAGCACGCCGGGACGCATGGTTGCTGCTTGGCCTACTCTGTGTCCTGCTTGCGCTGCTCGATCTGCAACCGCGCCCGCTCGGTCGCCTGCTGCAACTTCTCGCCCAGTACCGCGCGTGGCGGCAAGCTGGTCAGGTACTCGGCAACGTGGATGCCCGACTTATCCAGTTCCAGCAACTCGATCTGCTCGCGCTTCTTGCCGGTGCAAAGGATGATCCCCAGCGGCGAGGCTTCTTCCGGCTCCCTCTCGTGCTTGTCCAGCCAGCGCAAGTAAAGCTCCATCTGCCCTTTGTACGCCGCCTTGAACTCGCCTATCTTCAATTCGACGGCCACCAGGCGACGCAGTTTGCGGTTGTAGAAAAGCAGGTCAAGGTGAAAATCATCGTCGTCAACCGGGATGCGCTTCTGCCGGGCGACAAAGGAAAAGCCCGCGCCCAGTTCCAGCAGGAAGGCTTCCATTTCGCGGATGATCGCGGCTTCCAAGTCGCCTTCCTGCCAGGTATCGCGCAATCCCAGGAAGTCGAGGATGTACGGGTCGCGCATGACCAGTGCCGGCGTCATGCGCTGTGCCTCGCGCAGGGCCGCCAGCTCCTGTGCGATGGTTTCCTCCGGCTTTTGGGACAGCGCCGTGCGCTCGTACAGCATCGAGTCGATGCGCTCGCGCAGCGTCCGCACGCTCCAGCGTTCGGCGCTCGCCATCTGCGCGTAGTAGTCCCGCTGGAGCGGGTCTTTCAGCGGAATCAGGGCTATGAAGTGCGTCCAGCTCAATTGTCGTATCAGCGATACGACAATTCGCTCGTCCGGGTAAGCGGCGGCGAACTGCACCATCCGGCGCAGATTTTTGACCGAGAAACTGGTGCCATACTCCTTTACCAGTTGCGCTGCCAAGGTCAGCACGACTTCCTCGCCGTAGTCGGCCCGCCGACCTTCCAAGACCTGCGTATGGATGCGCTGGCCGATGCGCCAGTAGAGCATCGACAGTTCGCTATTCACCGCCGAAGCGGCGCGCTTGCGCGCGGCGTCGATCAATGTCCGAATATCGCCCAGCAGCGCCGTCGGCGCTGTGGGTGCTGCAATGGAGGCTCTGCGTCTGGTCATACCCGTACCTCCGCCGTGTTCCGCGTGCCGGTAATCGCCAATCGCCGGTTCGCCACCAGTTCGGCCGCATCCCGCACCGGCTTGTCTTCGGTATGAACATAGTGCATAAACATCGCCACGGTCTTGTGGCCTGTGAGCTTCATGCCCACCTTGGTTGGTACGCCTGAGTTGGCAATGTCGGTCGTCGCTCGGTGGCGGATGCCATGCGTGCCGACATGCGGCACGCCAGCGACCTTGAGCACGCGCTTCCAGCCGCCATAGTGCTCACCGTGGGTCAGGTGCCGAGTCGGATCGTTTGGCGATGGCAGGACGTAGGGGCAGCCATCCCGGCGCGGTGCGGTGGATAGCAACCGATAGGCTTCTTCACTCATGGGCTTGGATATGCCGCCGGTCTTGCTATCGGGCCACACCACGCGGCGCTTCTCCAGATCAACCCACGCCCATTCGAGCGGGCAGATTTCGGAGCGGCGGGCGGCGAACTCGAATTGCAGGCGGATTGCCAGCGGGATGACGTAGTTTTCCAGTCCTTCCGCCTCCAGCTTCTCCAACTGGCGAAAGATCCGCACCAGTTCATCGTCCACGATAAGCCGGGTTTCCTTGCCGGGTGGGTACATCGGGACGTGGCGGCATGGATTCGTGCCGTCCGGGCGTAGTCCCCACACTTCGGCCAAGTTGAACATCTTGCGCAACACGCCGAAGGTGCGGTTTGCCTCGGCCTGCTTGTAGGCCAGCTTCTTCATCAGAGCGGCCACATCCGGGCGCTTCACGTCCTGCACTTTCATCCGCCCCATGATCGGGATGATGCAACGGTCGATGACGCCCTGATAGCCGCGCTGCGTGCTGGCCTTGTTGCGCTGCTTGGAATAGTCCTCCATGAAGGTGTGGCAAAACTCCTTCATGGTCGGCGCCTTGCGGGCAGCGTTCTTGGCCGCGCTGGGGTCGCCGCCCTTGCGTACCTCAGCCAACCACTCCTGCGCCATCGTGCGCGCCTGATCGACGGTCAGTTCCCCGTACTGGCCTAGGGCGGGCTTGCGGCGCTCACCGGCGTTCGTGCGGTACTGGAGCATGAACACCTTGCGGCCCGCCGGGGTGATCTTGCAAAGGAAGCCCGGCACCACGGTGTCCCGCAGTTCGACGGCCTTGGCCTGGGGTTGTGCCGCATCGACTGCGGACTTGGTGAGCTTGATTTTTGCCATGATGACTCCTCGGAAAGCCCGGATTCCAAGAGCTGCATGGGAGCCACGCGAGGGGAAGCCGGGTCAAGTTTCGGAAAGCACCGGCATATGTTGAACTCGCCTAAGTAATTGATAAACCTGCTGTATCGAGCCTTGGCGTAGTCCAGCGAATTGCCGAGCTGGAGTCATCGTGAAACAAAAAAAACCGCCGCGAACCTTGTCCTGCGGCGGTTTTCCCCTTGCAGGTGCCATTCAAGCCCCTGCAGATCAGCCCATTGACTGACCGATGTCGGCAATCCGGTAACCCGCACTTTGCACGGTATGCAGCAAAGGCCGGTCAAACGGCTTGTCGATGATCTTGCGCAGGTTGTACAGGTGGCTGCGCAAGGTATCCGAATCGGGCAGACCATTGCCCCATATCTCGCGTTCGATCTCCTGGCGGGTCACCACACGCGGTGATTCGCGCATCAGGATGGTGAGCAGGCGCAGTCCGATCGGTGACAGCTGAAGTTCGCTGCCGGCGCGGGTGGCACGCATGCTGACCGGGTCCAGTACCAGATCGGCGACCTTGAGCACTTCGGCCCCCACCTGGCGGCGTTCGCGTCGGATCAAGGCACGCAGCCGGGCCTCCAGCTCCTGGATCGCGAATGGCTTGGTCAGGTAATCGTCGGCGCCGTAACCCAGCCCGGTGAGCTTGTCGTCCAGCGTATCTCGCGCAGTCAGCATCAATACCGGCGTCGACTTGCGTGCCTCGTTACGCAGTCGACGGCATACCTCGATGCCGTCCAGACGTGGCAGCATCAGGTCGAGCACCACGACGTCGTAACTGTTCTCAGCGGCCAGCCGGTAGCCGTCCAGGCCATCAGCTGCATAGTCCACTTCGAAACCCTTGCCTTCCAGATATTCGCCAATCATCTCGGAGATGTTGCGGTTGTCCTCGACGACCAGTACCAACCCGGACGATTCCTTTGTCTGTCGCATGGAGCCTCCTTAGTCTTCAGCTTTGTGAAAGATGCCGCACTCCTGGTGGATGTCGCGTGAAGACGCGATGACGCAACTTGGTAACAAGTGAAACTTATCCGTCACAAGGAAAGAGTCGCCCTTCCGCGCCCTATGCTATCGACCCGCCTGAACGAATCTGGATATGGTCGCCCCATCGTTTACCGCCTACCTGTACCCGGTACTGCTGCTGGTTGCCAGCAACGTATTCATGACCATTGCATGGTATGGCCATCTGAAGTTCAAGACCGCCCCGTTGATGACGGTGATCCTGGTCAGCTGGGGCATCGCCTTCTTCGAGTACTGCCTGCAGGTGCCGGGTAACCGCCTGGGCAGCGCAGTGTATTCGGCGCCGCAGCTCAAGGGCATGCAGGAAGTGATTACCCTGGTGGTGTTCGCGGTGTTCTCTGCCACCTACCTGGGGCAACCGCTGAAGTGGAACCACTGGGCGGCGTTCGCGCTGATCGTGGTGGCTGCACTGCTGATGTTCAAGGAATAGGCCGCAAGCCTGTAGGAGCGGCGTCAGCCGCGAAGCTGGCTTCAGTGCAATCACGGTCATGCCCGCGACCTGATGGACCCTCAGCTTCGCGGCTGACACCGCTCCTACCGCTCTGCTCCCTCCCTTTGGCGGAGCCAAGGGGAGGGTTGGGGAGGGGTGAGCTCTTACCCCTGATGTTGCAGTAGCTTCGCGGCTAACGCCGCTCCCACAGAACCAAACAAAGCCGGGCAAGGCCAACTTACCTGGCGGCTTCCACATACTTGGCGAACACCGCATCGATCTTGCCGGTATCCAGCGCCGCGCCACCCTGTATTTCCTCGGCCTGCTGGAACAGCGGCATGATCATCGCCATGCCATCAAGCTTGGTCTTCAGGTGCACGCCCGGTGCCTTGCCGAGGAAGCCGTCCCAGCGCTGGCGTACCTGTGCCCAGAACGGCGCGGTGGCAGTCCAGTAAGTACGCGCCGGGGTGAAATCCACTTGCGTGGTCTTGATGTAGTCATTGAAACCAAACTCGCGCGCGATCTCCACCTGACTGCCATCGACATTGCGCTGCACCTTGGTGTTGAACTGCTCGTGGGTCCAGCCGTTCGGGGTCAGCGTGTGCTGGTTGACCACCGCCAGCGCGTTGTAGTCGCTGCGCTTGGTGTATTCACGACGCGGCAAGGGCCGCCAGCTCAGGTCGCTGGTCCAGGTCGGCACATTGTTGTTGTAGCTCCAGCGGCCGGTACCGCAATAGCGCGGCGCGTCGCTGACTTCGTAGACGCACTGCGTCCACGCCCCCTGGTTCAACGCGGCCGGAATCGGGCGCACCGTCCAGGTCTGGTCGGCGCTGAATTCGAAACGCTGTGCTGCTTCATAGACCCAGTCCTGGCGCCAGTGCTTGGTGACATGCCCGCTCTTGGTATCCACCAGCAGGTGCTGCAGCACGATGCGCTGCGGGCTGTCCTCAACCACGATCACCACTTCGTCACCACCGCTGCGCATCGCCGACGCACGTTCGTAGCCGGGCTTGAGCAGCACGGTCTCATCGAAGGCAAAGTCCACCGTGTACTCACCCTGCATCTTCAGGATGCTGTCGTGGTCACGGGCGATATCGGCAGGGGCGGCGCTGGCGGCGGTGCTGGCAAAAATCAACAGCGGCAGGCTGGCACAAAGCAGCTTCATGGGTGTTCCTTGTGTGGATGAAAGGGATGGCCATCCGTGGCCGCGACGCGCTCCTTCGCCGGCTCCTGGAGGAACCGCTAACGTCGTTGCTTACCAGGACACCGAGACGCTGGCTGAAACGGTGCGCCCCGGGTTGCTGAAGCGGTCGATCACGCTGCTGTTGCCAGCCAGCGTCGAGGTGATGCTCGACCAGTCGATGTAGTTGCGATCGGCCAGGTTGAATACGCCGACATTGAACTTGGCACCCGGTGCGAAGTCCCAATGCGCCATCAGGTCGAGCACGCCATAGCCAGCCGGGCGGTAAGCCGTGGCTGCAGCGACGCGATCCTTGCGGCGGGCAAAGCTACCTGCAAGTTCCACGCCCCACGCGTCGCGGTCGTACATCAGGCCGACGGTGCCGCGCAGCGGGTCCACCGAATCCAGCGGCGTATCGGCGGTACGGTTCTGCCCATGCGCCCATGCCACTGCGCTGCGCAGACCCCAGCCCTTCAAGGCATCACTGAGCTCGCCGAAGTCGACGCCGGCTTTCAGTTCGGCACCGTAGATGCGCGCATCGGCGATGTTCTGCGACTGGAACACCATCAGACCCTGCGCATTGACGCCCACATAGCGCTGCGATTCGATGAAGTCGCGGTAGTCGTTCCAGTAACCACTGACGCTCATGTAAGCGGCAGGGCTGACATAGCGCACGCCCAGTTCGACGCCATTGCTGGTTTCCGGCTTCAGGTCCGGGTTGGGAATGGCGGTGTAGCCGAACATCAGGTTGGTGAAGCCAAGGTTGACGTCGTTGTAAGGCGGTGAACGGAAACCATGCGCATAGCCGGCGAACACCGACCACTGGTCATCGAAGCGCCACACCACACCCAGCTTCGGCGAAACGCTGGTCTTGGTCAGGGAGGCCACTGCCATGTCCGGATTGTCTTCACTGAAGATGCTGTCCAGCTCTGGCTTGAGCCGGTAATGGTCCACGCGCAGGCCGGGCACCACCGACAGACGGCCATCGGCCAGGCGCATTTCGTCCTGCAGGTACAGACCGAGTTCGGTGGTCTTGCTGATCGGGAAATCGCGCACCGGGAAGTTGTCCGGCGAGATGTTGGAGCTGACCGTGCCGTTGGCCAGCACCTGGTAGCCATCGCGCTTCTGGCGGATGTCGGTCTGGGCGCCATCGAAGCCCCAGGTCAGCGCGTGCTCGACCGAGCCGGTATGCAAGGCCTTGTTGAACTGCAGCTGCGCGCCGTACACGAGCTGATCGAAATGGAAGGCGCGATGGCGACGGCTGCCGTTGGTACGGCCTTCGTTGGTGACCTGTTTGGTTTCGCTGTTCTGGCGATAGACCTGCCAGTTCAGGCTATCGGCAAACGCCGCGTCCAGCGCATCCATTTCATGGACAAAGGACAGACGGGTACGGTTCTGGGTGTCGTGCGCGGTCATGTCGGTGGTGGTACGAGACGCGGCGACGGGGTGCTTGTCGTTGACCGAGGAGAACACGTCGGTATCGGTGCTGTCTTCATTGCCTTCCACGGTCAGGCGGAAGCGCTGGCTTTCGTCCGGCGCATAGACCAGCTTGGCCAGCACACTGCGACCATCGCGTTCCTGCGGGTTCGGCGCGGTGCGGGTGTAGTCCCTGCTGCGCACGTCCCCCTTGTTGACCGTCTCCTGGCCCTGGTGGTGGTTGACGTTGAGCATGCCGCTCCAACGCTCACCGCCCCAGGCTGCGGTTGCACCGGCCAACAGGCCCTTCCACTCGCCGTCATAGCCGAACTTCAGGCCGACATGGCTGTCCTTGCCGTCCTTCAGATAGTCGGCAGGATCCTTGGTGACGAAGGCCACCACGCCACCAAGTGCATCGGAGCCATACAGCGAACTGGCCGGGCCGCGCACGATTTCCACGCGCTTGAGCGTCTCCAGATCGGTGAAGTTGCGGTTGCTGTTGGCGAAACTGCCGATGTTGAAGCTCTTCGGCATGGCAATGCCGTCGGTCTGGATCAGCACGCGGTTGGCGTCCAGGCCACGAATGCGGAAGCCACCCAGGCCGAAACGGGTAGCGCTGCGGGTGACCGACACGCCCGGCTCGTAGCGCACCAGATCGGCGATGTCATTGGCCAACTGCTTGTCCAACTGCTCGCGATCAATCACATCGACCGTGGCGGCGACATCGCTGATGGCACGTTCGGTACGGGTGGCGGTGACCTGTACGCGGTCGAATTCATGCACAGCCGGCAAGGCCGCATTTTCAGCATGCGCGGAAGACAGCACCGCCCACAGGGCAGCACTCAGAACAGTTGGACGGATCATGGAGGCCTGGAATCGTCAGGTGAACAAAACCCCTGGCAGGCAGCCGGGTTGCCTGGACAACCCGGCTGTAGCCAAGGGGGGAGAGAGCTGTGCACTCAGGAGCCAAGCGCGATGCGGCGCGGGCTTGCGGCGAATGCGGCCGTGTTGCGGCTTACTTGGTGAGGATCAGCTTGTCGTTGCTGGTATGCCGCAGGCGATAGAACTTGTCGCCATGCTGGATCACGATCTCGCGCTGGCCCTTGAGCAGGGCACCGCTGTCAACAACGCCATCGACCGGCAACAACTGGACCGGGCGCTGCGGCAGGTGGAGGGTACGGGGGCGAAGCAGAACGGGCTGGGCCGACATCATCGTGATTCCGTGCTGGGGACGGAGTTGATGATAATGATTCTCAATAACTATGCAAGAACTATTTGCATCAAACAACATTCGGTGCGAAACCCCGTTGGACAGGGCCATTCGCTCCACCTGTAGTGCCGAGCCATGCTCGGCAGGGGCCTCACCGGCCCAGCATCACACTTGTGGGAGCCGCGTAAGCCGCGAAGCTGGCAGCACTGAAGCTACCAACATGCCCGGAATCTGACGGATCTGTGGCTTCGCGGCTCACGCCGCTCCCACAAACCCCATGAACACGGGGCTGAAAGTCTGCTGGCACGGCGTTGCCGAGCATGGCTCGGCACTACCGCTTCACTATCAGGCGAAGATCGCCTCGATCTGCTGCCAGGCACCCTCTTCCACCCTGCCCAGCACATCCAGCGCGCGCAGGTTCTCTTCCAGCTGCGACACCCGGCTCGCACCGAGAATCACGCTGGACACCTGCGGGTTGCGCAGGCACCAGGCAACGGCCAGCTGCGCCGGCGACTCACCTAGCTCCGCGGCCAAGGCGGTGAAGCGGCGCACCTTGCCCAGGCGGTCATCGGCCGGCTCGCCCAACACCGAGGCCTGCAGCCAGCCCAGCGTGGACTGCCCCAGGCGCGAATCGGCGGCGATGCCGTCGTTGTACTTGCCTGTCAGCAGGCCCGAAGCCAGCGGCGACCAGATGGTGGTCCCCAAGCCTGCATCGGCATACAACGGCGCGTACTCCTGCTCCACGCGGGCGCGGTGCAGCAGGTTGTATTGCGGCTGCTCCATGCTCGGCGCATATAGATGGTTGGCGCGGGCAAACGCCACGGCCTCGGCAATCTGCGCGCCCGACCACTCCGAGGTCCCCCAGTACAGCACCTTGCCCTGCCGGATCAGGTTATCCATCGCCAGCACGGTTTCGCCGATCGGGGTCTCCGCATCCGGGCGATGGCAGTAGTACAGGTCCAGATAGTCCACCCGCAGGCGCTTGAGCGCGGCATGGCAGGCATCGGTGACGTGTTTGCGCGAGAGCCCACGCTGGGTCGGCGCCGGCTCATCGACCGCGCCAAAGAACACCTTGGACGACACGCAGAAGCCATCGCGCGGCAGGCGCAGGTCGGCAATCACATCCCCCATCACCTCCTCGGCGCGGCCCTTGGCATAAACCTCGGCGTTGTCGAAGAAATTGACCCCGTTGTCCCAGGCGCAGGCAATCAGGTTGCGCGATTCGTCGCGCCCGATCTGGCTGCCAAAGGTCACCCAGGCACCAAATGACAGGGCGGACAGCTGCAGGCCGGACGACCCGAGACGACGGTATTGCATGGCTGGCTCCAACTAGGGGACGGTGCGCGCAATCCGCGCAGACAGGCCGCCAGTGTAACCCTGACTGCGCATCCGGCAGGCCCGCGGACCTTGCCGATACCGGCGCAATCCCAGCAAATACCGGCTTATGCCGGAGATATTCTTGCCCGGCATCAGCCGCTGCTCTAGGCTTGCGTCTTTTGCGGGCACGCCCGGGGATTACTCATGTTCGAAGGTTTGGGCAGAATCGGCTTCGGCCTGTTCGGCCTGGCGGTGCTTTTGGGCATCACCTGGCTTTTCTCCAACAACAAGAAAGCCGTTGATTGGAAACTGGTTGCCACCGGCATCACCCTGCAGATCGCGTTTGCGGCGCTGGTATTGCTGGTTCCGGGCGGCCGTGACGTGTTCGACTGGCTGGGCAAGGGCTTCGTCAAGATCCTGAGCTTCGTCAATGAAGGCTCGAACTTCATTTTCGGCAGCCTGATGGATGTGCCCAAGTACGGCTTCATCTTTGCCTTCCAGGTACTGCCAACCATCATCTTCTTCTCGGCGCTGATGGGCGTGATGTACCACCTGGGCGTGATGCAGGCCATCGTGCGGGTCATGGCTGCGGCCATCACCAAGGTGATGCGCGTGTCCGGTGCCGAAACCACCAGCGTCTGCGCCAGCGTCTTCATCGGCCAGACCGAGGCGCCGCTGACCGTGCGCCCCTACATCTCCAAGATGACCCAGTCCGAGCTGATCACCATGATGATCGGCGGCATGGCGCATATCGCCGGCGGCGTGCTGGCCGCCTATGTCGGCATGCTCGGCGGCGGCGACCAGACCGCACAGGCCTTCTACGCCAAGCACCTGCTGGCCGCCTCGATCATGGCCGCGCCGGCCACGCTGGTGGTCGCCAAGCTGCTGGTGCCGGAAACCGGTACCCCGCTGACCCGCGGCACGGTCAAGATGGAAGTGGAGAAGACCTCCTCCAACATCATCGATGCCGCCGCCGCCGGTGCCGGTGACGGCCTGCGCCTTGCGCTGAACATCGGCGCCATGCTGCTGGCCTTCATCGCCCTGATCGCGCTGCTCAATGCGCCGCTGACCTGGATCGGTGACGTCACCGGCCTGGCCGCCGCCATCGGCAAGCCGACCAACCTGGCCACCATCTTCGGCTACGTGCTGGCACCGATTGCCTGGGTGATCGGCACCCCATGGGCTGACGCCACGACAGTGGGTTCGCTGATTGGCCAGAAGGTCGTGATCAACGAATTTGTCGCGTACATGGATCTGTCGGAAATCATCAAGGGCAACGTCCCCGGCGTTACCCTGAGCGAAGAAGGCCGCCTGATCGCTACCTACGCCCTGTGCGGTTTCGCCAATTTCAGCTCGATCGCCATCCAGATCGGCGGCATCGGCGGGTTGGCACCGGACCGTCGTCAGGACCTGGCCAAGTTCGGCCTGCGTGCAGTCCTGGGCGGCACCATTGCCACCCTGATGACCGCCACCATTGCCGGCGTGCTGACCCACTTCAGTTGATTCAATCCAGCTGATCCGGCCCGGCCGCCGCAAGGCGGCCGAGTCAGATGGCCAAGCCATCGCAGCTGCTGTTTCATCGCCACCTTAGAGACATAGATTCCATGAGTTCTGTAGTCGTTGCCGGTTCTTTCAATGTCGATCACGTCTGGCGCTGCGATGCCCTGCCCGCGCCGGGAGCGACCATTGCTGGCCGTTACAGCACCGGTCCCGGTGGCAAGGGCTTCAACCAGGCGGTTGCGGCGCGCCGCGCCGGTGCTGACACCAGCTTCGTCTGCGCGCTCGGTGCCGACGCTGGCGGCGACCTCGCCCGCCAGTTGGCCCAGGCCGATGGCATTGCGCTGGTGGCCGAAGCCAGCGCGGAACCCACCGGCACCGCCGGCATCTATGTCGATGGCCGCGGCCGCAACTCGATCGTGATCGGCGCTGGCGCCAATGCCTCGCTGAGCACCGATTTCATGACAGCCAACGCCGCGCTGATCAGCAATGCCAAGGTCCTGCTGGCCCAGCTGGAGTCGCCGGTGGAATCGATCGAGGCTGCGCTCAGCGTGGCCCGCGAGGCCGGCGTGCTGACCATGCTCAATGCCGCCCCGGCCAACGCCCCGTCCACCATCAGTCTGCTCAAGCTGGCCGATGTGTTGACTCCCAATGAAACCGAGTTTGCTGCCCTGCTCGGCCGTCATGTCGGCGAGCGCATCGAGGCCGACGACGTCGCAACCCTGGACGGCGCCAGCCTGCACGCGCTGTGCCGCAAGCTGTCCGGCAGCACCGTGGTGGTGACGCTGGGTGCGGTCGGCGTGTTTGTCTCGCACGATGAAGACAAACTGCGCAGCGACAGCCAGCCCTACTACCGGGTGGCAGCCGAATCGGTGCAGGTGGTCGACACCACCGGCGCCGGCGACGCCTTCAATGGCGCCCTCGCCGCCTCGCTGGCGGCGGCACCGGACGCTGCCTTCATCAAGCACGTGCGCTTCGCCAACCAGTACGCCGCCCGCTCCACCGAGAACGAAGGCGCCGCGCTGGCGATGCCGCGAATGACCCCGGCCGACGTCTGAGGACCGGCCATGCCCCCTCCCTTGCGCAGCAGGGGAGGGTTGGGGAGGGGTTAGCTCTCTGGCCTTTTGCGCATTGCCAGCTTCGCGGCTTACGCCGCTCCCACATCCCCACACAGCGCGGGTTGCGACCCGCAGCCTTACACTAGCCCCATGCAGATCGGCCCCTACACCATTGCACCCAACGTGGTGCTCGCGCCCATGGCCGGCGTTACCGACAAGCCATTCCGCCAGCTGTGCAAACGGCTTGGCGCGGGTCTGGCTGCCTCGGAAATGACCATCAGCGATCCGCGCTTCTGGACCACCCGCAAGTCGATCCATCGCATGGACCATGCCGGCGAGCCCGCCCCGATCAGCGTGCAGATCGCCGGCACCGAGCCACAGCAGCTGGCCGAAGCGGCACGCTACAACGTCGACCACGGCGCGCAGATCATCGACATCAACATGGGCTGCCCGGCCAAGAAGGTCTGCAATGCCTGGGCCGGCTCGGCCTTGATGCGCGATGAAGCACTGGTAGCACGCATTCTCGAATCCGTGGTCAATGCGGTCGATGTGCCGGTGACACTGAAGATCCGCACCGGCTGGTGCGCGGAAGTGCGCAATGCGCCGACCATCGCGCATATCGCCGAAGACAGCGGCATCGCCGCGCTGGCCATCCACGGCCGTACCCGCGACCAGCACTACACCGGCGTGGCCGAGTACGACACCATCGCCGCGATCAAGGCGATGCTGAAGATCCCGGTACTGGCCAATGGCGACGTGGACTCACCGCGCAAGGCCGAACAGGTGCTCAAGCAGACTGGCGCCGATGCGGTGATGGTGGGCCGTGCCGCACAGGGCCGGCCGTGGATCTTCCGCGAGATCGCCCACTACCTGGCCACCGGCGAGGAACTGCCACCGCCATCGGTGGAGGAAGTACGCGACATCCTGCTGGGACATCTCACCGACCTGCACGCCTTCTACGGCGAACCACAGGGTGTGCGCATCGCCCGCAAGCATCTGGGCTGGTATGCCAAGGACCGGCCTGAGAACGCCGCCTTCCGCGCGGTGGTCAATGCCGCCGAAACCGCCGATGCGCAGCTGCGCCTGACCCGTGATTATTTCGATGCGCTGGTAGCGGGCGAAACGGCGTACGTCTTGTAGAGCCGAGCCATGCTCGGCTGGGGCGTTACCGGCAATCTGTCAGATTTTGCAGAAAGCCCTGCCGAGCATGGCTCGGCACTACGCCACCCTGCTTCTGCCCGACCGGGCATGAAGCCCTGTAGAGCCGAGCCATGCTCGGCTGGGGCGTTACCCACAATCTGTCAGATTGTGCAGGGAGCCTATGCCGAGCATGGCTCGGCACTACATCACACAAAAAAAAGGGCCCACCAGCTTGCGCTGATGGGCCCGTCCGACTGTCATCGACGCGCAGGGGAGAGAACCGCGTCGACCGGGATCAGCCGAACACTTCGATCAGGCAAATACCTTGAAGCGCGCTTCGTCTTCCATGAAGGTCTTTTCGCCGAACGGGGCTTCATTCGAGCCGAACGGCATCTGCGCGCGCAGCTGCCAGTTGCCGTGCACGCCCCAGTGCTTGCGCACCACCTCGTCCACCAGCGGGTTGTAATGCTGCAGGCTGGCACCGACGCCAGCGTCGGCCAATGCGGTCCACACCGCGAACTGGGCCATGCCGTTGGACTGTTCGGCCCAGATCGGGAAATTGTCGGCGTACAGCGCGAACTGTTCCTGCAGGCCCTTCACCACATCGGTATCTACGAAGTACAACACCGTGCCGGCACCGGCAGCGAAACTGTTGATCTTGCCTTCGGTGGCCGCAAACGCCTCAGCCGGCACGATCTTGCGCAGCTCTTCCTTGGTCAGCTCCCAGAACTTCTGGCTGTGGTCGCCGAACAGGATCAGCGCGCGCGAGGACTGGGCGTTGAAGGCCGACGGTGCCTGGCGCATCGCCTGCTTGATCAGCTGGGTGGTGTCGTCCTGGCTGATCGGCAGCTGCTTGCCGAGGGCATACTGGGACCGGCGCTTCTTGTACAGGGAGATGACTTGGCTGTTCATGATCGTTTCCTTGTGGGGAAAGCAGGCCCGCAACACCGCCGGCCTTTGCTTGATGGCGTCCATTTTATTTTCCATCAAAATTAGAACAATTACTTAAATTCCAATAATTCGTTTCATTTTCAGAACGAATGAATTTTCGCCCTTTCAGCGCCCGTTGCAGGTGCCTGCACGTTCGCACCAAACCCTGATGCCCAGCCGGTGGATTCTCAGAACCAATGGCTATCAACCGCCCATGGCCGCAAACCCACGCCACGCCGACATTGCCTGCGGCACCGCAATGCTGGGTTCCGTTACGCATGCGCCGCGGTAACACTGGCTGGCGATACTGGGTGGATCACTGCACGACGCTGTTTTCATGACCCTCAACGACTTCCCCTACCTGCATGGCTTCTCGGCGAACGAACAGGAGCGGCTGCGCAAGCAGGCACGCCTGTTCGAACCGGCGATCTTCCACGACATCGATTTCCGCAATTCACGCCACATCCTCGAGGTCGGCAGCGGCGTAGGAGCGCAGAGCGAGATCCTGCTGCGCCGCTTCCCCGAGCTGCGGGTCACTGGCATCGACCTAAACGAGCGCCAGCTGGCTGCCGCCAACGCGCATCTGGCGCAGATGCCGTGGCTGCAGGAGCGCGTCGAGTTCCAGCGCGCCAATGCCACCGACCTGCCGTTCGAACCGCGCAGCTTCGACGGCGCCTTCCTGTGCTGGGTGTTGGAGCACGTCCCCTCACCTGCACGCGCACTGGCCGAAGTGCGACGGGTGCTGAGCCCGGGCTCGCCGGTATTCGTCACCGAGGTGATGAATGCCTCGTTCCTGCTCGACCCCTACTCGCCCAACCTGTGGCGCTACTGGATGGCGTTCAACGACTTCCAGATCGACAGCGGTGGCGACCCGTTCGTCGGTGCCAAGCTCGGCAACCTGCTGCTGGCCGGTGGCTTCCGCGATGTGCAGACGCAGACCAAGACCGTGCACCTGGACAACCGCGAACCGGCAAGGCGCAAGGTGATGTTCGCACTATGGGAAGAACTGCTGCTGTCAGCGGCCGAGCAACTGCTGGAAGCCGGCAAGGTCGATCAGGCCACGGTGGACGGCATGCGCGCCGAGTTCACCCAGGTGCAGAACGACCCCAATGCGGTGTTCTTCTATTCCTTCGTGCAGGCCCGCGCCACCGTCTACTGAGTTGCGGCGGCGCCGGTTGCCACCGGCGCCCGCCAGATGCGCTGCCACATCAGTGCCAAACGCTGTTTCAGCACATCACGATTGCCGGCCTGCCGATAGGCCGGCATCAGCTGCCGTGGCGGCATCGCCTGCCACTGCCCCTCACGTTCGCTGGCAACGGCAAAGTTGAAGTTGTAATCCGGTTCCAGACCCATGCGCAGATCGCTGAGCACCAGCTCGCCATCGACTACCTGGGCACGCATGAAGCCATGGTTGAACCAGTTCAGTCGCTGCACCGCAGGCACATCAGCCGCCTGCCGCAACGCCTGCACATTTGACGGGTAACCCTGGAACTGCATCGGCCCGTGGTCGGCCCATAGCGAACGGTCGCCGACCACATAGCCCTGCGGCGTCATCGCCACCACCCGCCACAGCAAGGTATTGAACGGCATCGGCACCGAGAAACGCGGCGCATCGGCCAGCCCCAACTGCGCCAGGGACTGCGCGGCAACGCGGTCCACCTGCGCCTTGGCGATCAACGACCAGCCCAGATAGCCCGTGCTCAACACCAGCCCTGCCACCAGCGCGCGCTGTGCCAATGGCCGCGCCCGCGCAAACCAGGCAATGACGCAGCCGATCAGCAGCCAGATCGTATACAGCGGATCGATGATGAAGACGCTGGACCACATCGTCGGTGGCGGCATCAGCGGCCACCACAGCTGCGTGCCGTAAACGGTGAAGGCATCCAGCAATGGATGCGTCACCAGCGCCAGCACCATCGCCCACCACCAGCGCGTCGGCGCCTGGGCGACGCGGCCATGGCCGAAGCGCTTGTACAACCACCAGATCAAGGTGCCCAGCACGGGCAGCACGAACAGCGAATGGCTGAAGCTGCGGTGCACCGTCATCAGGCTCACCGGGTTGTCGGTGAAGGCCATGATCGCCAAGCCGTCCAGATCAGGCAGCGTGGCCAGCGCAGCACCGGCCAGCAAAGCGGCGCGACGATGGGCGGCGGGGGTGATGGCGGCGGCAAGGGCGCCACCGAGAACGATCTGACTGAGGGAATCCATGTCGCCGATGCTAGCAGCCAACGCTGCGCTCAGTGCCTCCGCCTGCCATGCAGCCGCCAAAGCACCAGGCTTCCGTACAGCAGCGCCAGCAACAACAGGTTGAGGAGCTCGCCAGCTATCTCAGGCAGGCGCGCACCCAACTGCTGGGTGCGGACGATGGCGTTGATGCCGGCAGTAGTCGGCAGCAACTTGGCCAGCGCCACCAGCGCTGGCGGCGAGGCGATGGCCGGCCAGGACAGGTTGGACAGGAAGAACAACGGGATCGACACCGCGGTGACATATTGGAACGCCCGCTCGCGGGTATCGAAGAAACTGGCGATGAACATCCCGAACGGCACCGTCGCCAGCGCGAACAGCAGCACCGCCAACAACATTCCCGGGATATTGCCGCCGCGCGGATAGTCCTGCGCCCAGGCGGTGAAGCCGACGTAGTACAGCAGTCCGCATACCGCCACCACAGTGAACGCCAAGGCCATGCCCGACAAGGTCGGCAGGTCGAACTGCAATCGCCTGCCCAGCTGCGCGCGGCGGCTACCTAGCAGTACACCGATACCGAGCAGCAGGGTCTGGTGCACGATCAGTTCCGATACCCCGGGCACCACGCTGCTGCCATAGCCTTCGCGGGTGTTGTACAGCGGCCGCTGCACCAGTTGCAGCGGCGCTGCCTGCGGCGCGCCCATGAACGCCGCCTGGCGCACGGCCTGCTGGCGGCCAAAGCCGGTAATGCCTTCAGCCAACCCGTTGAGGATGGTGCTGGCCCTGCTCAGGTAGGCGCCGTTGCCCAGCAGCACCAGTTGCCCGCTGCCCCCGCGCAGGATGTCACGCTCCAGCCGCTGCGGGATCAGCACGATGCCATCCACCTCGCCGCGCAACAGTTGCTGTTTGGCCTGACCAAGGTCCACTGGCTGGCTGACCACCCGCACCGCAAGCAGTGCATCCACATGCCGGATCAGCTCGCGACTGCTTGCGCTGTGGTCAGCATCCACCACCGCGATCGGCAGGTCACTGGCGACCTGGTGGCGATAGGCCGCCGGGTAGAAAAACGAATACAGCAGCACCGCGCCTATCATCACCGCGCGCGCAGCCGGGTCAGCGAACATCGCCTGCAAGGCGCTCCGGAAGCCAGCACCAAAACCGCTCATGCACGCACCTGTTGCCGTGCGGTGCGCAGCAGCAGGCAGGCCCCCAAGCCACCGGCCACCACGGTCATCAACAGCAGTACCGCCAGCGGCCGTAGCGACACCTGCCACGGCGCACCCATGAACAACTGCTGCATCTGAACCTGCACGTAGGCGGTCAGCGGCAGCAACAGGTTCCAGACGCGGGTGAACAGCGGTGCCTCGATCACCGGAAAGGTGGCACCGGAGAACGCCAGCGCGGTACCAATCGTCAAACCCACCGCCGACAGCCCGGTGCAGGTGTCGCGGGTCACCGCGATGAACAGCAGCGCGAAACTGCAGCAGGCCAGGTAGAACAGTGGCTGCGCCAGCAGCATCAAGCACAGGCTGCCGGCCACGCCATCGCCCCGCACATAGGCCAGATAGACCATGCCCGCTGCGCCATACAGCGAGAACAACGCGACATACGGAAACAGCTTGCCGGCCATCGTTGCCCACGGCCGTTGCTGCAACCAGCCGGCGAGCAGGCCATCGCGCTGCTCGCGACCAAACGCGGCACCGGCCGCAAGTGCGGCCAGCAGGGACAGCATGGCAGGGAAGATCAGCGGCAGCAGGAACAATTCATAGCTGCGCGCCGGGTTGTACAGCACCGTCGCCTGCACCGTCACCGGTGGCCCTCGCAGTTTTGCCGGGCCAACCTGCAGCGCGATCTGCTCCTTGAGCATGCGTGCATTGTAGGCGCTCACCGCGTCGCCGATATCACGCCCGGCCGACTGCCCGGTCGCCATGTAGGTGGCGTTGTAGAAGGCGTAGACCGGCACGGTTTCGCCGCGCAGCGCACGCCGGCTCAGGTCGCGCGGTATCAGCACGATGGCAAACACCTGCAGCGCACGCAGCTGCGCCTGCGCCTGCTGCAACGAGGCCGGCTGGCTTGCTACCTGCACGCCGGGGCTGTCATCGATGGCGCGTGCCAGGCCGCGACTGGTCGGGCTGTGGTCGAGGTCAACCAGGGCGATCGGCACCTGCCGCAGCACCGAGCCGGAAAACAACCACATCATCAGCGCCATCAGCAGCAGCGGCAGCACCGTCACCAGTGCCAACTCCCAGCGGTCACTGCGCCAGTGCTGCAGCTCGCGCCGCAACGAGGCGGCGAAGGCGCCTGCCGATGTCAGTCCTGCGGCCATGCAAACAGCACGCTCATGCCCGGCCGGAATCCTTCGATTGCCTGTTGCGGCCGTGCCCGCACCTCGAAACTGCGTACGTCATAGCCGGACGACTGCCGCGTGCTGCGCCAGGTGGCGTAGTCACCGGCGGGGTTGATGAAATAGACCTCGAACGTAGCGCTGCGGTCCTGCAGCGCCGGAATCGTGCCCTGCAGACGGGCGCCGGGCTTGAGCCCGTTCATCTGGTCCTCGCGCAGGTTCAGCGCCACCCACATATGGTCGATGTCGACCAGGGTGAAAACCGGGTAGCCGGCCGGTACCAGCTCACCGATATCGGCCATGCGCTTGCCAACCTCGCCTGCCAGCGGGGCGCGGCCCTGGGTTTCCTGCCGGGCCGCATCGACCTCGGCCTTGGCACCCTCGGCCTGCCGCACCTGCGCCAGTGCCGCGTCCTTGTCCTGCACCCGCGCACCGGCAAGGGCAAGGTCGTACTGCGCGCGGGCAGCGCGGGTCAGCTCGTTGGCACTGCGCGCCTGCGCCTGTGCTTCGTCGCGCTTCTGCCGGCTCACCACGCCTTCGGCATAAAGATTGTCGAGCCGGCGGAAGGTGCTGGTCGCCAGCTCGGCACCGGCCTGCGCACGCTTCCAGTTGGCTTCGGCGGCGCGGATATCCTCGCTGCGTGCGCCCTCCTCGGCCTTGGATGCCATCGCCGCAGCCGCAGCCACCACCGCGTCGGCCTGGCGTTCCTTGGCGGCGACCTCGGGGCTGTCGAGATCGAACAGCACCTGCCCTGCCTTGACCCGGTCGCCTTCGCGCACATGCAACTGCTGCAGGCGCGCGGTGACCTTGGCGGCGACGTTGACGTTGTCGGCATCGGCCATGCCCTGCACCTGGTCCGGCGGGCTGCGCAGGCCCAGCCACAGGCCGACCGCCACCAGCACCAGCAGCACCACACCGGCAATCAGGAACACGCGGCGTTGCCGCGGATTGGTCTCCACCTGCAGCGAATCGCTCATTCCAGCACCTTGTCCGCGCGTTGGCGGTAGTCGTCAAAACGTTGCAGCTGCCCGCTCACTTCCAGCAGCTGCGCCAGCGCCACGTCGAACTGATAGGCGGCCTGTGCACGCTCCACCTGTGCCGCACCCAGGCCCAGGCGTGCGTCGATCACATCCAGCGAGGTGGACTGGCCTTCGCGGAACGACAGCTCCTGCAGGCGCAGGTTTTCCTGCGCCTGGGCGATGCTGCTGTCGAGCAGCTGGAACTGCGCGCGGGCGGTCTCCAGCTCGTTCCAGGCCTTGCCGACACCGAGCTGCAACTGGTTTTCCACTTCGCTCAGCCCCGACTGCGCCTGCTCCAGCTGCGCGCGTGCCGCGCTGACCTGCAGCGGTCGTGCCGTCGGCGACAGGAAGGTGTAGCGCAGGCCGATGCCAAACGCCCAGTCGGCATCGGTCAACAACGCATCGCGACGGCGCAGGTCGTATTGGCCGAACAGATAGATCTGCGGCTTGAGCTTGGCCTGCTGCGCACGCACGCCCTGCTCGGCCTGCGCGGTGAGCGCGCGCAGACGGCCAACCTGTGGATGCCGCTGCTGGGCGCTGCGCTCGAACTCCTCACGGGCGCCGACCGGGCCGTTGATCACGAACAGCGGCGACGTCGTCGCAACCGTGCCACCACTGCGCAGCAGGGTCGCCAGCGCCTGCTGCAGCGTAGACAGATCGTTGACGGCCTTCTGGTACTCGCGCTCGGCCTTGTCGCGCGCGACATTGGCCTGCAAGCGCTGCGCCTTGGTGGCGAAACCCTCGCGTTCGAGCTTCTGCGCGTCCTCAAGGTGCCGCTGCAGGCCATCGCGCACGTCACGCCGCACCTGCAGCGCCTGCTCGGCCAACTGCTGGCCGAAATAGGCCTGCACCAGCTGCAGCGACAAGGACTGCCGCTGCAGTTCGCGATCGGCCTGGGCCAACTCGCTGGCGGCTTGTGCAGCCCCTTGCGCGGCCGGGATCAGGCCACCGCTGTACAAGGGCACGCTGGCAGTAACAATGGGACGCGTACGCCAGTCACGCTCGCCGAACTCCAGCGGCGACTCGATGCCGAATGCCTCGGCCACCGGTGCCAGTGAACCCAGTGGCAGGCTCAAGGTCTTCTGGAACTGCATGCGACGCACGTCGGCGGTGATTTCCGGCAGCCGCAGGTAGCGGCTGGCATCCTGCAGGTCGAGCTTGTTGCGCACCCCGGCATCGGCGGCGGCCAGCGCATCGGACACCTGCTCCAGACGCTGACGCGCCTGCTCGTAGCTCAAGGCCGGCACCACCTCTGCCGCCGCTGCCGGCGGCGCCAGCAGCAACCACAGCACACACAACCCTATCGCGACCGATGCTGGTTGCTTGCCTGCCACCCCGATACTCCCTGCTCGTTGGCTGGACCCAGCATAGCCGCCCAACGGGTGAGGAAGAAGTCAGCCTTGCGATCAGGCCGCCTGCGCCTGCCGCAGGCTTCCCGGCAGACAGACCAGGCTGCGGCCGGAATGATCGAGCAGGCGCAGGCTGCCATCCGGGTCCTCGGCCAGCGCGGTCAAGCTTTCCACCCAATCGCCGTCGTTGGCATAGACCAGGCCATCGCACTCGACCAGCGCCGCGCGGTGGATATGTCCGCAGATGATGCCGTCCAGCCCGCGTCGGCGAACGTCGGCCAACCCTGCCTGCACGAAGCGCTCGATATAGCGTTCGGCCGCACCGCTTTGCCGCTTGAGGAATTCCGACAGCGACCAGTAGCGCAGGCCAAGCCGGCGCCGCGCGGCGTTGAACAGGCGGTTGCCGGTGAGGATGCGGTAATACAGCCAGTCACCGAAGCGTTCCTGCAGCCCACCGAAGTGGGTGGCGCCGTCGTAGTCATCACCATGCACGACCAACAGGCGCCGGCCATCGGCGGTGGTGTGGATGGCGCGGCGCCGCACCTGCATGGCCGGCAGCATCAAACCGCAAGTGCGCCGCAGTGGCGCATCGTGGTTGCCGGGGATGTAGATGATCTCGGTGCCGGCGCGACGCAGCGCGTGCAAGACCTCGATCACCTCGTTGTGCGCCTGCTGCCAGGTTGCACGCTTATGGGAAAGCCACCATAGATCGACGATGTCGCCGACCAGATACAGGCGTTCGCAACGCAGGCTGGCGAGGAAGCGCGCCAGTTCCGCCGCATGGCAATGGCGCGCGCCCAGATGCGTGTCGGAGATGAACACAGCGCGCCGGTGCGGCGGCAGCACCGGCACCGCACTCATGCCACTGCTCCGGCATCACGCAGATAGCGTTTGCGTTTGTGCGGGCGGATGGCCTGCAGGTCCACCTCGATCAGGCCGTCGATGGAATCGCTGAAATCCGGATCCACGCCGAACGCAAGGAAACGTGCGCCACCGGGTTCGCACAGATCGGTGTACTGCCGGTACAAGGTCGGCACGTTGGCGCCCAGCGTCGCGAGGTTGGCCTTGAGCACATCGAACGCGGCCTGCGCATCCAGCTCGCCGAAACTCGGCGGCGCGGCGAAGTACTGGAAGGGCCGGTTCGACTCGGCCAGGCTGCGGGCGGCGCCGTAGTACTGCTGGTAATAGGCGACCAGCTGTTCGCGCGCCTCGCGCGGCAACGCAGCGCTGATCGACACCGCGCCAAACAGATAGCGCACACCCGGCTGGCTGGCCAGATAGGCGCCGATGCCCTGCCACAGATAGTCCAGGCTACGGCTGCCCCAGTAGTCGGGCACCACGAAGCTGCGGCCCAGCTCCATGCCTTCGGCGATGCGCGGGATGGCATCGTCCGAGTAGCGGAACAGGCTGGCGGTATACAGGCCCTGCAGGCCAGTGCGCGCCAGGGCCGGTGCGCCGCGCATGACCCGGTAGGCACCGGCGATGCGCTGGGCGGGCGCGTCCCAGACCACGATGTGCTGGTAGAGCGGGTCGAAGTCATCCAGGTCCCGGCTGCGGCCTGTGCCCTCCCCCACTTGGCGGAAGGTCACCTCACGCAGCCGGCCCAGCTCCAGCAGCAAGGGTGAGTTGGCGGCGCAGTGGGCCAGGCGGATCTGCTTGCCATCGCTGGTCTGGCCCAACAAGACCGTCGTGTTGATGGCGGCGGCGACATCAGCCACCGCTACCGGCTCGGCCAGCGGCTGCGGGCCGTCCTCGCGCAACTCGGCGTTCTGCTGTTCCCTACCCAGCGCGTACAGCGCGTCGCGCACCGCCTGCAGCTGCCGCGCCGGGTCCTGTTGCGCCTCCAGCCGCATCAGCTGGCCGATCTGCAGGCGCAGCGGGCGCTTGCGGCGGGCAAACATCTCCCGTGCCAGCAAAGCGGTACCTGCAGGCTTGAACAGCGCCGAGGCGCCGTAGAACAGGGCCGAGTTACGCGCCTGCACCCGTACCGGCAGCACCGGTGCGTCGCAGGCGCGGGCGAAACGGACGAAGCCACGGTTCCAGCGGCCGTCGCGGATACCCTGCAGCGACAGTCGCGAGACCTCACCGGCCGGGAACACGATCACGCACTGCTCGGCCTGTAGCGCCTGCTCCACCGCCTGCAGGCTGGCCCGCTGGGCGCGGCCGCCGAGGATGCGAACGGGCAGCAGCAGCTCACGCAACGGCTCCAGCTCCAGCAGCACGTCGTTGGCGATGATCCGCACGTCGTTGCGGACCCGGCCCACCGCGTCCAGCAAGGCCAGCGCATCCAGCGCCCCGGATGGGTGGTTGGCGACGATCAGCAGGCGGCCGCTGGCCGGAATCCGCGCCAGCGCCGCCGCATCCACCGCATAACCGGTGTCCAGGAAGCCCAGCGCGGCAGTGACGAAGGCGAAGCCCTGCAGCCCGGCACTGCGCTGCAGGAAGGCGTCCATCTGCTCGAAACGTGACCAGCGTCCCACTGTGCGCAGTAACGGCTTCGCCAAGTGGCGGCGCGGGCCGTGGAACCAATCGGGGTAGCGTTGCTGCAGGCGCTGCGCGATCTGTTGCATGGCAAGGTCTCCCTGACGGCCCATTGGCCGGGAGCCTGCGCCCGCTACAAGGCAGGCCGGTTGCGGATTTGCGGCAATTCGGTGACCCCGGCTTAACCGTATGGCAACAGCCGTATCGGCACTATTCCGTCAAGGGGCCGAGCGTGTATCATTCGCGCCCATCTTTCCATCCGAATCAAGGGATATATAGCCCGATGTCCAGCTACCTGTTCACCTCCGAATCGGTCTCCGAAGGCCATCCGGACAAGATTGCCGACCAGATCTCCGATGCGGTGCTGGACGCGATCCTGGCCCAGGACAAGCGCGCCCGCGTGGCCTGCGAAACCCTGGTCAAGACCGGTGCGGCGATTGTCGCCGGTGAAGTGACCACCTCGGCGTGGGTCGATATCGAAGAACTGACCCGCAACGTCATCAACGAGATCGGCTACGACAACTCCAACGTCGGCTTCGACGGCCACACCTGCGCCATCATCAACATGCTGGGCAAGCAGTCGCCGGACATCGCTGCCGGCGTTGATGGCACCAACAAGAAGGCAAAGAAGCCGGAAGAACAGGGCGCTGGCGACCAGGGCCTGATGTTCGGCTATGCCTGCAATGAAGCCCCGGAATACATGCCGGCGCCGATCTACTACTCGCACCGCCTGGTCGAGCAGCAGGCCAAGGTCCGCAAGAAGAAGAACTCGCCGCTGCCGTGGCTGCGCCCGGACGCCAAGAGCCAGGTGACCCTGCGTTACGGCCAGGACGGCAAGATCGAAGGCCTGGACGCGGTGGTGCTGTCGACCCAGCACGACCCGGGCGTGAAGCAGAAGGACCTGATCGAGGCCGTGCGCGAGCACATCCTCAAGCCGGTGCTGCCGAAGGCATGGCTGGACAAGCTGCCGAAGAACAAGGTGCACATCAACCCGACCGGCATCTTCGTGATCGGCGGCCCGGTGGGCGATTGCGGCCTGACCGGCCGCAAGATCATCGTCGACACCTACGGCGGCATGGCCCGTCACGGTGGTGGCGCGTTCTCCGGCAAGGATCCGTCCAAGGTTGACCGTTCGGCCGCTTACGCTGCCCGTTACGTCGCCAAGAACGTGGTTGCCGCAGGCCTGGCCGACAAGTGCGAAGTGCAGGTCTCCTACGCCATCGGCGTGGCCGAGCCGACCTCGATCTCGGTCACCACCTTCGGCACCGGCAAGATCCCGGACGCACAGATCGAGAAGCTGATCCGTGCGCACTTCGACCTGCGCCCGTACGGCATCATCAAGATGCTGGACCTGATCCACCCGATGTACCAGCAGACCGCTGCTTACGGCCACTTCGGCCGCAAGCCGAAGGAATTCTCGTACGTCGACGGCGACGGCAAGACCCAGAACGCCACCGCGTTCTCGTGGGAGCAGACCGATCGCGCCGAAGCCCTGCGCAAGGCTGCAAAGCTGAAGTAAGTTCAGCGGCAGGTAAAAGCATCACCCGGACGGGCCGCGCAAGCGGCCCGTCCGTTTTTGCATCTGCGCCCTTGCCAAGCCACCGCGCATCCGCTCACGATGGCGCCGCATACACAGGGAGCGTTGGCATGTTTTCGGCAATCATCGGCAATCTGTTCAAGGACAAGCCCGACCAGGATCGGTTTGCCCGCAAGTTCATGAAGGCAGTGCGCCGCAACGGCTATGCGCATGAACTGGAATACGAGGCGGACGCCTTCCGCATCCGCCACGCCAATGGCTCCTACTTCAACCTGCACAATGCCTATCACGCCTACCTGGGCGCGCCCCGAGGGCAACAGCGCGAGGCGCTGCAATCCTTCAGCCGCTTGCTCGGCATCCACGACAACGATGAGGCGATGGACTGGGAGCAGATCCGGCCGTTGCTGCGCCCGCTGGTCCGCAGCATCACCCAGCTTGAGGAGGTGATGCTCCACCATGCCGAGCAGGAGGGCTGGGACGCTTCACCGTTGCGCCTGCAGTATCGGCGCCTCAGCGAGGAGTGCGTCGAACTGCTGGCTGTCGACCACCCCGACCACACCGCCACGCTCACCCGTGGTCCGGAGGAGGCATGGGGAATCGACTTCGAGCAGGCCCTGGCCATCGCCCGCACCAATCTGCGGCAAAGCCCTGATGTGCCCTTCGTCGAAGTCATGCCCGGCGTCTATCAGGCGGCGTGGGCTGATGCCTATGACAGTAGCCGTGCGCTGCTGCCCGACCTCCTGCACCGGGTGCCGGTCGCTGGCTTGCCCGTGTTCATGCTGGCCAGCCGCGACGTACTGCTGGTCGCCGGTGAAGGCGACCTGCAGGGGCAGGCGCATATGCTGGAACTGGCTGCCATTGCATTCAACGACGGCCGCGTAATTTCATGGGAAGTGCTGCGCTACGACGAAGGACGGCTGCATGCACACACGCTGGCCACTGCCGAGCTGCGTGAGCGACAACGGCTGCTGCAGCTGGAGTTGAACGCCAATAACTATGCACAGCAGAAGCAGTCGCTGGACCGTGTGCATGAGAAGCATGCAGAGGATGTATTCGTCGCCAATTTCATGATTCATACCGAAGAACAGCGCTCGCTATGCGTCTGGACGGATGGCGTCGCCAGTTCACTCCCCCGCACCGACCGCATCGTGCTGATGACGCCTGTCGACGGTCAGGAGTCCGAGATGCTGGTCGTGGATTGGGAACAGGCCCAGCCTGTTCTTGGCCACCTGTTGCGCGAGGACAGCCGGCACATCTACCCACCGCGCTACCTCACGCTTGGGTTTCCGGATGCACAGATGCGCGCGCAGTTGCAGGCGCTCTGATTCCTCGCCCAGACCCATCGCTTTACACCCGTAGCGCTTGAGCAATGCAGGCTGCCTGCGAAGGTGGCGACTTTTGTTGACTTCGGATTGGGGCTTTGAGCTTTGAGCTCTAGCCTCGCGCCTTGAGGTTGGCCATAGCACCGCTTTTGCGTTGACCCCTCTCCTGCTAGCGGGGTGAGAGGGGCCGCTTGCGAACCACTGGTTCGCTGCCCATCGAACACCCTGGTGCCAGCGCAAGGGCCGGGGCGCGGAACGGGGGCGGGATGAGGGCAGCTCTTGCGTTGGATTCTGTTTTGGTTTTGGAAAAGACAAGGGCAAAAGTCTAAAAAGCCCCCTCATCCGCCCTCCGGGCACCTTCTCCCGCAAGCGGGAGAAGAAACAACCAAAAGCAGGAGCCAAAGCGAGAGCCACAGCCACAGCCACAGCCACAGCCAGAGCCAGAGCCAGAGCTTGAATCAAAGCCAAAGCCGAAACTAGAGTCAAAGCCCAAAGCCCAAAGCAAGGAGCAAGGAGCAAGGAGCAAGATTAGGGGCTAACGCCAGGCCTGAAGCCAACACTTGGAAGACAGCTAAAACCTGCAACCACTACCAGGCTCTCAAACACAGTCAGAGCCGGAATCGGGATCTGGAAGGCCACCACCTGGGTTCAACAGAAAACCTGCTGCCTCCGCTTCCACCTGTCCGTCGCAGCCGACCTCTCGATCCCGCCCCCTCGCCCCACCCTGTCCTCCATCACAGCCAATGCACTACCATCCGCGCATGGGGAAAAATGACCGCAGACCAATCGCCGCCCGTTCCACCGGCTGGGCTCAACGCCTGAGCGCCGCGCTGGCACGCTCTTCCATCACACCGAATCAGATCTCGGTGCTCAGCATCTTCTTCGCCGCCATCGCGGCGGTTGGCCTGCTGGCAGCACCCAATCTGCTTGGCCTGCTCACCTGTGCCATCTGCATCCAGCTACGCCTGATCTGCAACCTGCTCGACGGCATGGTGGCGATGGAGGGTGGCAAGAAAACCGCCACCGGTGCCCTGTACAACGAGTACCCCGACCGCATCGCCGACTCGCTGTTGATCGTCGCCCTGGGCTATGCCGCCGGCATGCCGTGGCTGGGCTGGCTGGGCGCCCTGCTCGCCGCACTCACCGCCTACGTGCGCCTGTCCGGCGCCAGCCTCGGCCTGCCGCAGGACTTCCGTGGCCCCATGGCCAAGCAGCACCGCATGGCGGTGCTTACCATTGCCTGCGTACTGGCCATCATCGAACAACTGGTTGGCAATACTGCCTACGTTCTGCCTACAGCGGCCATCGTCATCGCCGCCGGCTCGCTGCTCACCTGTATTACCCGCACCCGCGCCATCGCCGCGCAATTGAAGGCAAGTGCCTGATGCTATCCAGCCTGCTGGTCGCCGCCGTCAAGGTCTTCATTGGCGCCTACCCACGCTGGGTAGGCAGCCGCCCTACCGACACCCAGCGCATCTACTTCGCCAACCACGCCAGTCATCTGGATACCGTGGCACTGTGGTCAGCATTGCCGCCGGCACTGCGCGAGCGTACCCGGCCAGTGGCTGCACGCGACTACTGGAGCAAGGGCGTACGCAAGGTCATCGCCGACAAGGGCTTCAATGCGGTATTGATCGAGCGCGACCGCAGCAAGTGCGTTGGCGATCCGCTGCAGCCGCTGCATGACGCGCTGGATGCCGGCGATTCGCTGATCCTGTTCCCGGAAGGCACCCGCAATCACGAGCCGCTGCCGCAGCCGTTCAAGGCCGGGCTGTTCCACCTGGCACAGCACTATCCGCATGTGGAACTGGTGCCGGTGTATCTGGACAACGCACGCCGTGCGCTGCCCAAGGGCAGCCTGGTGCCGGTACCGCTGGTGTGCACGGCGCGGTTTGGTGCGCCACTCAACCGCATCGCCGATGAGGACAAGGCGCAGTTCCTGGAACGCGCCCGCAACGCCGTGGTGGAGCTGGCATGAACAACGTCTTCCAACAGCTGCCGCTGGGCAGTTTCCTGCAGCAGGCCATCGACCGCGCACCGCCCAGCTTCTGGTGGATGATCGGTGGCGTGTTCGGCGTGCTGATACTCGCCAGCTCGATCGGCTTCATCCTCGGCCGGGTCAAGCCCGGCTCGGTGGTGGACAACCTCAACGCCCGCATCCGCGCCTGGTGGGTGATGGCCGCGGTGCTGCTGTTCTGCTTCGTACTCGGCAAGATCGCCACCCTGGTGTTCTTTGGCCTGCTGTCGTTCTTTGCGCTGCGTGAGTTCATTTCGCTGACGCCCACCCGCCGCGGCGACCATCTGGCGCTGTGCCTGTGCTTCTACATCGCCATCCCGCTGCAGTACTGGCTGATCGGCATCGACTGGTACGGCCTGTTCGTGATGTGCATCCCGGTGTACGGCTTCCTCGCCTTGCCGGCGGTATCGGCGCTGTCCGGTGACACCGAGAACTTCCTGGAGCGCAACACCAAGATCCAGTGGGGTGTGATGCTCACCGTGTTCTGCCTGAGCCATGCGCCGGCGCTGATGCTGTTGCGCATCCCCGGCTACGAAGGGCAGAACCTGATGCTACTGTTCTACCTGCTGTTGGTGGTACAGCTCAGCGACGTGCTGCAGTACGTGTTCGGCAAGCTGTTCGGCAAACACCTGCTGGCGCCGCTGGTCAGCCCGTCGAAGACGGTGGAAGGCCTGGTCGGCGGTGGCTTGGCCGCAACCGGCGTGGGCGCGGCGCTGTGGTGGATCACCCCGTTCTCGCCATTGCAGTCGGCGGCACTGTCGCTGCTGATCGTGATCTGCGGCTTCCTGGGCGGGCTGGCGCTGTCGGCAGTGAAGCGCAGCCTGGGGGCCAAGGACTGGGGCGAGATGATCGAAGGCCACGGCGGCATCCTCGACCGGTTGGATTCGGTGGTGTTCTCCGCGCCGGTGTTCTTCCACGTGGTGCGCTACAACTTCCAGTAAGCCTCCCCTGTAGTGCCGAGCCATGCTCGGCAGGGGCATTCCTGGTAGAGCCCAATGC